>JAOASB010000044.1 GCA_025210375.1 Maledivibacter sp.
ATTTTTTACTGGACAACCATCGGCATCAACAAGAATCTTCATAATAGTCTCCTTTATTTACAATCATACCTTTTGTATGGTTTTAATAAAATTTTCTACTACCTCATCCATAGTCTGGGCACGGACGACCCAAGCTAAAGAGTGATACTCATTTAGATCTTCCTTAAAACCAGAAAAACCATGATCTACACAGGTGATTCTTGAATTCTTAGAGATATTCTGTTCTATTATTACAAAATTCATTACATAACCTTAATTCATCTCATTGGTGACTTTTTTTAGTTCAAAACATGTTGCCTCTAATAACAAGATAAGTCTATCATTATTAACAATAAAAAAACTCATAGGTATCCCAAGTTTGCTAGAAGAGTCAGCTATGCCTATATGTTTTACTTTATCATTTATATTTAAACTTGGGAGATCTATTTTAAATAATCTATAAAAAGAGTCTGAGTTATAGCATATTACTTGAATATTATATATTGGATTTTTTAATTCATATTGATAAACATTATAGTTTTTAAATCCTTTTGATGAAAAGAAGGCTTTTTTGATTATAATTTCATCACCAATAACTTTTTGCCCTTTTGGATATTGAGAAGCATCATTATATGAATTGGCAAATCCTAAAAGTTTCTCAACTTTCCAAGTCCCATAAAAAAATTTTTCCGTTTCACTATCCAAATTCATACGGCCTACAAATGGTTTAGACTTATTATTAGGAATAATAGATTTATCCGTTTCAGGTGTAGAATCACTAGAAGTAGTTGTTTGAGAAATATCGATATCTGGAGAAACAGTTGCATTTTTATTAATACACCCAACTAATCCAGTTAAATTAAATAAAATTACTATTAACAACACAAGCCTTTTCATTTTATCAATCCCTTTGAATGTATTTTGTTTTCCTATTTCTTTTTTTAATAACTCATAAAAATTTTTTATACAAGTCTATAATTTTAGCAATAGAATTAGTTATTTAAATACACTTATGTATATAATTCCCACGAGGGAATTATATCAGTAAATTTCATGGAAGTACAGAAAAATTCTACTATTCTTTAAAAATAAAGGGATCAGGGTTGAGAAGTTGAATTGTTTTTCTTTTTCAATATATACTTTATCCTGAATTATTCATGATATCAATTTGGAACAGCTAATAGGACGAATAACCTGTCCCTTCGTCCTTTAAGCCCCCCTGAGAATTTATTATATTTTTTCTTTCTAAATTATTTCCCGCATTTTATATTTTACCATATATTCACATACGTTAAAATAAATAACAACTTAGATAGATGTTTACGATATTATTTTTTCAAACCATTGGAATTACTAAATTTAAAATATTAGTTAATTTCAAATAAAGGGGTTAGGGTTGAGAAGTTGAATTGTTTTTCTTTTTCAATATATACTTTATCTTGAATTATTCATGATATCAATTTAGAACAGCTAATAGGATGAATAACCTGTCCCTTCGTCCTCTTAAGTTGCATTTCCCCACTTACCTGGCAACATATTAATTTTGTAGGTTAGATCATTTAAAAAATTTAGATTCATGGAAACATTTGTTAAACATATTAAGATTTAGTATGGAATTGTGATATAATTATATATAATCTAACGTTATGCTAATGAATCAATCTATTCAAATTATTGGTTTTAACATTATAATTTTGAGTTTTATGGTATACACTACTATAAAGTCAATTCGAAAATTATGAATAAAATTTAGAATGTTTTAAACAAGATAATGATTCAGGATGGTGAAATGAGATGAGTAAATTTAAAGGGTTAATACTCTTTTCTTTATTGGTCATAATTTATAGTGTTTTAGGATTATTTGAATCAGATATTAATCCATTTTTTAAAACAGCACCTTTTATAATCTTAAGTATTATATACTATTTAACTAACAAAAAAGCGAGAGATTAAAGGAACAATCTCCGCTTTTTTTATTGACCTTATATTAAAGAGTTACCCAACCTGAACCGGTGTGTAAAGCTATTGCGTTGAAATCTGATGGAAGCCAGTAATCTTCTCCATCTACTGTCTTAATCTTCCCAGTAACCTCCATTTTCACACAGTCATAATTAGAATGATTTTGTAAAAAATCCTTATAATTTTCTAATTCACTTATAGTTTTAGCTATTGAATCTTCTACGGTATCATAATAATATGCAAATGCACCTGTTAATAGTGTAGCTGTTACACAAGCTACTCCAGGTCCTCCTATCATTCCGAACCAAGTAAAAATGTAACTTGCTGCTAAAGCCTGCTCTTCTGCTCCTTGATAAGCGCTTTGTGCATCTTCAAGTTCCTTAATTAACTCGTCACAGTCTGCAATGTCGAAAATATCAGTTTTTGTTACAGTAGCCATTGATAAATTTCCCCTTTCTTTTAATTACCAATTTTAAATTTCTTAATTAAAATATTACTACAATTAAGATATAATGATATTACTCTTAACTACTTTTATATATCTTAATTATCTGTTTGGATAAAGTTAATTACTTTTCAAATTATTCAATTGTATTAGTTCATCAACTGTCAAATTAAATGATTCAGCTATAGAACATAGAGTATCTCCTGGCTTAACAGTGTAAGTATCAATGTTACAAAAAACCTTGCTCCTAACCTGCCCTAAAGAAAGGTTTAGCCCAGGATACCCATTAGCCTTTAATCCTCTATGATACTTTATAGTGCTAATCCTGTATTTATCAAATAGATACTGACATAATCCTATAAGAGCCTCAAATTGAATCTCAGATACTTTTTCTACGTCATAGTTCTCCTGCATACATACACCAAGAGAACTAGTATTGTAGCCTTTACAATGTGCCCCCATAGCATTTTCAGGCCTATCCCTGTAGATTCTACCATCCTTAGTTACTAAAAAATGATATCCAAATCCACTCCATCCATTTTCAAGATGCCACCTATGTATATCTGATACAGTAGCACTACTATGTGTAGCATGATGAATTATTATCATAGAAGGACTATTAAGTTTTTTAAGTTTGCTTTCAAATTTTAATTTTGTCTCTATGATTTTCATACTATTCACACCTTGAGTTTATATCTTGAGAATTTCATAACCGGTTATTTTCTTCTCACTATATACAAGCAACTTTTTTACGCAAAATGTAAACCCCTTAAATAAATTTTTTGATTCTACATATACGGGACAATTAACCTGTCCCTTTGTCCTCCGGGATACTTTTTAATCTTTTCTGAATTATTAGTTTCTTTAATGTTTTGTTACTTTTTTGCCATCATTCTACATTTTTTTTATATATTGTATGATAATATTTCTATAAACCTTTTATAATAAATAAAAAAGATGAGTACAAAAGGAGATAGTTAGATGCCTTATTCAGAAATTATTTTACCTTTTTCAATTTTCTCGACAGTTGTAATATCAGCTATAATCATTTTATTTATAAGATTTTTAATTGAATCAAATAAAAAAAAATAAAATAAAGATCTAGATATAGAACTACTGAAGAATTTTTAGTTAATCAACCAGGTGGATACGAAGCACTAGAACAGTTTAGAAAATTACCAAAAAAAGAACAACAAAAAATAGTAAACGCAGTATATGACCCATATTTTGTTGAAGCAATGATCCATGCCTTAGTAAATGAATCTAATAAAAATACGTATTCATTATCAAATGAATCAGATAGAAATACTTATAGTGATTACATTACTATTACAAGCGAAAAATAAATCGACCTGTGTATGTTTTTGGAGAATAAGCATATCAAATTGTATTAAAGGGTACCGTCAGCATAACCGATAAAATTCACATTTAAAGATTATTTGGTAATAAAAGTACTAGTGTGAGTTTTACGCAAATGTTAGTGGTACCCCTATCTATTTTTTATAAAAAAACAAAGAATATCCTAAAAACTAGTTTGAGATACTATTTAAGCTTAGCTAACAGCTTAATTTCTAATATAGATTAAAACTATTTAGCAAAGTGTAGTTTTTGACAAGTTTTCCTCACATAGCGACTTCGCTGGTACTACCCCAAAATAAAAGTGTCAGGGTTGAAAAGTTGAATTGTTTTTCTTTTTCCCTTCTAAGTTCGCCTTTTATATATTCTGCTATTCTTTGGTTTTCATTCCTTTGTTTTTGCCTAAAATTGTTTTACTGCAACTTAGAAGTTATATAAGCCTAGGGATATTTATTATAGCTGTTAGGTTAAAAAATATTTATATATAAAAATATTGACTTTTGGTAGAGGGGCTATTATAATATAGTAATACTGACTGGTCGGTTCTGAGGGTTTGATTACATAAAATTTGAAGTTCATTTTGCTTTATGAGCAGACCTTAGGGATCAGAATTAACAAAGGGTTGGAGACTTTTTTAGTCCCATTTATAGATAAACAATATTAACACTTAAAATTGTTTATCTATGGCATTTTGTTATGGAATATAATAGCGTGGAGGGAAAACAATGAAGAAGAGAATATTAGTTTTATTTTTAGTAACGGTACTATTAATGAGCTTAATTGTCGGTTGTGGGGGAAAGAAAGATGCTACAAGTGAAGTTAAACAAGAGAAGTATGTACCGGTAGCTATTGAAACATCTGAAGTGAAAACCATATCTAAGGATATAACCTTTAGTGGTAAAGTACATGCTGATAAAGAGGTTATGGTTTTACCTAAGGTACCGGGTAAAGTAGCTTCAATTAAAAGTTATGTAGGAACTAAGGTTAAAAAGGATTCTATACTTTTCACTTTAGATAAAGAGGATTTACAAAAACAAGTTGATAGAGCTAGAAAGTCCGTTGCTGTCTCTAAAGCGAACTATGATAGGACTAAAGAGAGCATTGAGAATGCTAAAGCCAACTTTGAAAGAACTAAGGAGCTTTATGCCCAGGGTGCGGTTTCAAAATCTCAGTATGAACAAGCTGAGCTTGCGGCTTCTAATGCATCCGTTGATACAGTAAAAGCTCAATATGAACAGGCACAGCTTGGACTTACTCAAGCAATAGATAGCCTTAAGGATACATCGGTTAAATCTCCCATAGATGGGATTGTATCCGTAGTGAATATAGAAGAAGGGGAAATGGCATCTAATGCTCAGCCTTCTATGACTATCATAGATATGGATAGAGTATATGTGGAGATAAACGTTACTGAAAATGTCATAAATGATTTACATTTAGGGCAGGAGGTTGTCGTAGAAATTCCAGCTGTATCGGATCAAAATATTATAGGAAAAATAGATAGATTAAGTCCGGCTGCTGATGCTAAGACACAGCTTTATTCTGTTAGAGTCTATATGGAGAACAATGAATACATCGTAAAACCGGGTATGTTTGCAAAGCTTGAGCTAAGCACCGATGTAAGAAAGGATGTTATAGCCGTAAAAAGCGAGGCAGTTGTACAAAATGATGAGAAAATGGTGGTATATGTAGTAGAAGGCGATAAGGCAGTAGAAAAGGAAGTAGAAATAGGATTAGATACAGGTATATATGTAGAAATTACTAAGGGAATAAATAAGGGTCAAAATGTAATAGTGAAAGGGCAAAATTACGTTGACAATGGTTCCATAGTAAAGGTAGTTAGAGGTGATGAATAATGAATCTATCAAAAATAGCTGTAAAAAGACCAGTTACCATTGCGATGATCACCTTCATTATAATTATCCTGGGAGTAGTATCCTTAGCTAAGCTGCCTATTGATCTATTTCCAGAGATAGAAGTCCCAGTAGCCATCGTTTCCACCTCCTATAGTGGTGTAGGATCACAGGAAATGGAGGAGCTTGTAACAAAACCCATTGAGGAAGCCATTGCAACAGTAAGTGATATAAAAAATGTAAGATCAATTTCCTCAGAAGGTAGCTCCATCGTTGTGGCTGAATTCACCTTTGGGACTGATATGGATTTTGCGGCCTTGGATATGAGGGAAAAGGTGGATATGGTAAAGGGATTTTTACCCGATGAAGCCGGGGCACCCATGGTTTTAAAGATAGATCCCAATTCTTTTCCAATAATCCAATTATCATTATCAAATGGTGGGGATTTAGCTAAGCTTCAAGTAATTGGAGAAGATACTATTAAGCCTAGGCTTGAGAGATTGTCGGGTGTAGCTTCTGTAGATGTTTCAGGTGGATATGAAAATCAGGTAGAAATCATAGTTAATCAGGAGAAGCTAAAGGGCTATGGGCTTACAATAGATCGTTTATCTCAAATCTTAAGGGCAGAAAACTTAAATTTGCCCGGTGGAGAAGTTAAAAAAGGAAAACAGGAATTAACTATTAGAACAATGGGCGAGTTTCAATCCTTGGAGGAAATTGAGAATCTACCAATTACTCTTCCCAGCGGAGGAATCGTATACTTATCTGATATAGCCGATATTAATATGAACTACAAAGATACAGAGGCTATAGTAAAAACTAATGGTAAAAACAGTATAAATATTTCCATACAAAAGCAATCTGGAACAAATACAGTAAAGGTTGCCGATAAAGTAAATGAGGAATTAGAAAAGCTTAAAAATGAGTTTCCAGGTATAGAAGTAAGTGTTGTTATGGATCAATCGGAGTTTATTAAGCAGTCTATAGATAATGTTGTGAAGAATGCAATTGTGGGAGCTTTCTTAGCAATACTTATACTATACTTATTCTTGAGAAACATAAGAACAACCTTTATAATTGGGACAGCAATACCAATATCTATTATTGCAACATTTACACTGATCTATTTCTATGGAATAACCCTAAATATGATGACATTAGGGGGTCTCGCACTAGGGGTAGGTATGCTTGTTGATAATGCCATAGTTGTTCTTGAGAATATATATAGGTTTAGACAAGACGGGTATTCAAGAAAAGAAGCGGCTGTAAAAGGAGCCCAGGAAGTGGGTATGGCAGTTACAGCATCCACACTCACTACTGTAGCAGTATTTTTACCAATGGTATTTGTGGAAGGGATTACATCGGCTATATTCAAGGAATTCTCCTTGACAGTAGCAATGTCCCTAGGAGCATCCTTAGTAGTATCCTTGACCCTCATACCTATGCTTTCTTCAAAGTTTTTAAAGGTAGATAAATTGCAGGGACAAAAACATCATGGCAAATTTAGACCATTTGATTTTATATATGATGCATTTGACAAGGTATTTGCTAAGGTGGAATCAGTTTATAAAAAAATATTAAAGTGGGCTTTAGGTCATAGAAAGTCAACAGTAGGGATAGCCATAATCATATTCTTAGGGAGTATGGCATCGGTGGGAATGGTAGGAGCAGAGTTTTTCCCAACCACCGACGAAGGACAATTTGCTGTAAACATTTCTTTGCCAGAGGGTTCGGAGCTTAATAATACCCATGGGGTAGTACTGGAAATAGAAAAGGATTTAGAGGGCATCGAAGAAATAGAAACCGTATTTTCTACAATTGGTTCAAGTGGAGGTTCATTTACATCAAGTAATAGCTCTAATACTGCTGCTGTAAATGTAGTTCTTAAGGATTTGAAGGATAGAAAAAGAAGTACCAGTGAAGTGGCAGATCAAGTTAGAAATATGGTAAGGGATATTCCGGGAGCTGAAATCGGAGTAGAGATAGTAACCCAGGGTATGGGACCAAGTGGAGGGGCGCCAATATCCGTTGATATAAAGGGTGATGATCTAGACGTACTGAAAAAAATTGGAGATGATTTTAAAGTTAGTGTAGAAGGTGTGGAAGGAACAAGGGAGGTTAAGAGTAGCTTTGGTGATGGAATTCCAGAGGTTCAGATAAGAATAGATAGAAAAAATGCTTCTAGGTATGGATTGACAGCGGCTCAAATTGCATCATCAATAAAGGGAACGGTTTTAGGGCAAACGGCCACAAGATATAAATTTGATGGTGAAGAAATAGATGTGATTATAAAAGGAGACTCTATATTTAAAGAAAGTATATCTAATCTGGGGCAGATGTCTATACAATCCCCTATGGGAGTAGATGTTCCATTAAACCAGATAGCACAGGTTTCTATAGATAGAGGGCCAGTTACTATTAATAGAAATGATCAGGTCAGAACCGTAAGTGTTACTAGTCAAATCATGGGTAGGGATTTAGCCAGTATAACGAGGGATATTAGGCAGGTTCTATCGGAATATTCTATGCCGGAAGGATACAGCTATGATATAAGCGGTCAAAATGAGGATATGATGGAGTCCTTCCAAGATTTATTCTTGGCACTTCTCTTAGCAATAGTACTGGTTTACATGATTATAGCATCACAATTTGAATCCTTGATTCATCCATTTACGATTATGTTCTCAGTTCCATTAGCCGTATCGGGCGGTATGTTTGGCCTATTTATTACGGGAAGATCCTTGAGTGTACCTGGATTCATAGGGGTTATTATGTTGGCAGGTATAGTAGTAAATAATGCTATAGTGTTAGTTGACTATATAAATACTCGTAGGGAAAGTGGCGAAAATAGAAAAGAAGCAATTATCAATGCAGGACCAGTAAGATTAAGACCGATATTAATGACTACATTGACCACTGTTTTAGGACTGTTTCCTCTGGCTCTAGGTATAGGAGAAGGAGCAGAAACTCAAGCTCCAATGGCGACAGTAGTTATCGGTGGATTACTTCTTTCTACATTGCTGACACTTGTATTTATACCGGTACTGTATACTATATTTGATGATTTCAATGGTTTCTTAAGGAAAAAAATATTTAAGAAAAAAAGTGCAAGAGTATAGTATAATACTATAGTGCATATTGGTCAAAGGGGCGGTTCACCATGTCATGGAAATATGACGAAAAGAATCGTCCCTTGGTTCACAAAAACCCAAGAGAATGACCTGAAAACTTACAACTTGGAACTTAGAACTTGGAACTACAAAGAGACTTTAGTCATTTTGTCAAGGATTCGGAGGTATAAGATGGAAAATAAGAAAAGTAAAAGGGAAGCAATAATCTATTCAGCATTAAAGATGTTTGAACGTGATGGATTTCATAAGACAAAGGTTGAAGAAATTGCCAAGGGAGCTAATGTAGGTAAGGGGACTATTTACGAATATTTTGATAGCAAGAAGGATTTATTCTGTCAAATGGTTAAATATATGATGGATAAATACATTGATATAATGAAGGAAGCCGTGGAAGAAGAAGTGGATGCTGTTACAAAGCTTCATAATCTTTTAAAGCTTCAATTGAAATTGACTGATGCCCATGGAAGCATAGGGCATATGATTCAGGTTCAGGTAATTAAAAGTGGCGTTGGAGAACAGCTCAAGCCAATGTTTATAGAGTTTAGAAGAAAGCAGATAGATGTGATTGAGGAAATCATTAAAGATGGAATAGAAGCCGGCTTATTTAAGTCTGCGGATACTTATATGGCTGCATTATTCTTTATTGGTGGCTCTAATCAATTTGCCTTTGAGAAAAGCTTTATGGCAAATTTCTGTGATGAATACAAAAGTGAAATAAAGTTAGATGCTAGGGGATTCATAGATGCATTTTTAATGGGAATAAAGAAATAATCCTTTGAAGATTGAGATGGGATTAAGGGGGATAGGTATGTATATTGGAGAAAAAGTAAGATTTAGGGCCTATGCAAAGGAAGATACAAAGCTTGCCCATGAATACATTAGCGATGCCGATGTCAAAAAAAATTTGACTCCGGACATTCCCTATCCTATAACTCTTCATGAAGAAGAGAAGTGGATTGAGAATCAATCGGCATTTAAGACGGAGTATAGCTTCGCCATTGAAATTCTTCAAAGTGGTGAATACATCGGTGGTTGCGGTGTAAATAAAGTAGATTGGAAAAACAGTGTCGCCGAAATAGGTATATTTTTAGGCAAGAAATTTTGGGGTAAAGGTTATGGCTCCGATGGAATGAATCTGCTAATAAAATTTGTTTTTGAACAGATGAATATAAATAAGGTAAAGCTTAATGTCTACTCCTTTAACAAAAGAGCCATAAGATGCTATGAAAAATTGGGATTTAAACTAGAAGGGGTTCTACGTCAAGAGTTATTTAGGGATGGACAGTATCATGATATTCACATTATGGGTATATTAAAGGATGAGTATTTCAAAAAAATACATTAGAATTTGCCCCCATGGGATAGATTTATCCCATGGGGGTTATTTGTTAGAAAATAATAAAAACTAATTGAAATAAATACAAAAATATTATATAATTCACATAAAAGTAAAAATATTCAAGATAGTGTTATTCCTACTTTTATGAATTTATAATCATAATATTTTTACAAGTATTACTTTGGGTACTATTTTAAGTAATAAAATCCATAGCCCTTGAGAATCTATATTACTTAAATGGTATATAAGAGGTTAAGAAACACAAATATGATTGAGGAGTGATAAGTATGAAAAGAAAGAAAAAATTGATTATCACATTAACCATCATTATGATTTTTTCCACCTTCTCTGTTTATGCTAATCCGCAAGATCAAGTCATACATAATAACGACTATGAAGAAAACCTACCTACTATATCAAGGGATGATAGCTTTATGATACCATTGGATGAACTAAGGGGAACAACACCAAGTATGCGGGGAGATGTATACATTGGAAAGTTCTATGACGAAAACTCAACCGATGGATATAAAGAATATGAAAACAATGGAGAAAAATATCTTGCGAGATTGAGGCATATCAAAAGAACTCATACTGAACCATATCTATGCAATTCTAAATATTTATTGAGTTTATATAGGGGTCAGTCAAAAAGTGTTTCAAAAACCGTTTCAGATACAAGATCAACAACCATATCAGCTACAACAAGTAGTTCTAATGAAATTGAAGGTAATTTCTTTGGACAGAAAGCAACACAAACCATAAAATTTGAAGTTACTGCTTCTCGTAATTGGACGAAGACATATAGCGTTACTAAAAAAGATGTTTTCAATTTTCCCCAGGATGTTCCTAGTCAATACTCCTATATAAATCTTTACAGTGGATTTACCCACGATGTGTATGAAGCAGTAGTAGACTACGTACCCTTTGAAAAATACGATAAAAAGACTAAAGTGACCAATATAACCACGATTTCCGAGCCAGTTATGCCCAATGAAGATGTGTACAGATATGTTGTACGCGTATATTTAGAAGATGGAAGAGTATTCCGTTATTCCGGCGTACTATCCCCAGATCAGTATAATGGTGGTGGTAGTATAAAGGATGCTCCTCAAGTAAAGAAGGTTTTAGAGAAGTTTAGCGACGGATATTATCATGAGTGTGCAAGGCGTTATAATTATAATAACAAGGGAGAACTTAAGTATGAAGTAAAAGTACCTATTCCTACTATTAAATGGGAACCACATAATTAAAGGGAAGGGCATATTTGATTATATAAGTATGGTCGTATAATATTTATCCGTATGTATAAAGAGGGCTATGAAAAGGGATAAAGGTAATGGTTGTTTTCGTTTATAAGAAAACAACCATTGCCTTTTATCGTGACATTTAGAACTCAAAATCCTTCATAAGGCAGTAAGATGTTTATATAAATGAATAAACTAATAACACAAATTCTAAAAAGATCATTGCAAATATAAAGATAATAATGTTATTATGATAAATATATATTTAATAATATTGGTATTTAACATAGATTAGGAGGGTTAGTGTGGAAAAGATTCCCGCATATATGAGAGTTTATGGGATATTGAAAAGGCAAATAATCGAAAGAGAATATATGGTAGGAGATTTATTGCCAGCGGAGCCAGTTTTAGAAAAGAAATTTAATGTTAGTCGTACGACCATACGTAAGGCTGTAGGAATGTTATCTAGGGAAGGTTTTGTTGTAAAAAAGCAAGGTGTAGGAACGCAAATATTGGATCATAAAACTATGCAAAATCTAAATTATGTTACTTCTATTTCTGAAACTCTAGAAAAGAAGGGGTATACAGTAACTACTAAGTTCTTGGGTATGGATGTTATTAATCCATCTATCCAAATAGCCGCTGATTTGCAAATACAACCCTATGATAGGGTTGTGTGTATTAAACGTATTAAGTTTGTAGAGGGTAAAGCCATAGCAATAATGAAGAATTATCTTATATATGATATGGTTCAAGGTATAAAAGATATCAATGAAAATTTTAATTCTTTATATAAATTTGTTAAGGAGAACTATAATATTTGTATAGACGCCGCAAGGGATACTATTTCAGCAAAATCAGCAAATATATGGGAAGGAGAAATGCTGGATATTTCTGTGGGCAGTGCATTATTGGCTTTAAGGAGGATATGTTATCAACAAAGCAAACCAGTTTGCGTAGATATTGTTAGTATTGTTGGTGATAGATATGAATTTGTTGTAAACATGAGTGGAAGAGAAGACGATTAAAAAATAATAGTTATCTATATGAAAAAAATAAACAAGGCAGGTTAGGAAGTAATTTTGTTGAGTATGCCTTATATGTATTAATAAACTCCCAGTTGTTTCAACCGAGGAGTTTATTTTATTTTCTGAAAATAAAGAAAAACATATTGACATATTAAACATAATGACGTTATAATGTAACTATGAATAATGAATTGTGTACACAAATTCATAAGTGAGCAAATTGCATAATTACTTTCTATAAAATCCCTATATAGATATTCCAGTTAAACAGTTAATTTATACACATCAAAAATCCCTAGAAACATCGGATATTTTGATATATATAAATTAAGTTTAACTTTGGGAAATCTATACATGTAGTTTAGAAATCTTCAAAGCTATACCACCAAATATGCTATATCTTAAGTTATTAAATCAAGGATGATATTCGCATATTAGGTTTAGCCAAGTAAGAGTTATGCAATTTCCTCAATTAAGTATAGAGGTGATAGTTTATGGACAATAGTATTAGTCTAGCCGATATTGCAAGCATTATTGATATCAGTGCTGTGCGTACCGACGTGACTTTAGCTGAGATTGAGCAAATGGTTTTATTAGCAAAACAATATAGATTTATTTGTACCTTTACAATGCCATGCTTTACAGAAAAGCTCATAGATATGCTAAAGGATGAAAAGGATATCATGGTGGGTGGTGTTGTAGGTTTTCCATCGGGGGCAGATACCACATCCATAAAGGTTGCAACAGCAAAGGAAATGAGGATGCTAGGGTGTAATGAATTAGATATGGTGATAAATGTTGGGGCCCTTAAGAGTGGTAAATACGATAAGGTCAAGGATGATATCAAGGCAGTAGTTGAGGCCGCCGATGGATTACCGGTGAAATCAATCCTGGAAATCGCTTACCTAACCAGCGATGAAATTGTAAGAGGCAGTGAAATTGCAGTAGAAGCAGGGGTATCCTATGTAAAAACTGGTACTGGTTGGGGTAATAAGCCCACCACTGTAGAGATAATAAAGCTTATAAAGAGAACCATTGGAGATTCAGCAAAAATAAAGGCTGCGGGAGGTATAAGAAATCTAGACACCGTTATTGAGATGATGGAAGCGGGATGTAGTAGATTTGGAATTGGACTTAATTCTGCTATTTCCATTATGAATGAGGCCAATAAACTTCTTGGTAAAGAGACCACGGGTAATAATGCTACCTTGGCTTTAAATGATAATTATTAATCTGTTTCTATTGACTGAACTTATTGATGGCATGAACTCGGGTTTGAAATTTGACACGAATGATGGTTAAGTCATGAAGGGGGGAGTGAACAGAATTGAACAAGTATATCATAGCATATGATTTAGGTACTGGGGGCATAAAGGCATCTCTTTACGATGCTAATGGCAATTCCATCACAAGTGCTTTTGCTTCATATGATACGTACTATCCTAGTTCAGGATGGCATGAACAAAAGCCCATGCAGTGGTGGAATGCAGTAATAGAAACCACAAATATATTACTTAACGAGGTTGATATTGATAGGAATCATATTGAGGGAATAGGGATTTCCGGTCATAGCCTAGGCGTTATCCCCATAGACAAGGATGGAAACCTTATTAGGGAGTCCATACCAATTTGGTCGGATTCTAGGGCAGAAATCCAAGCAGAAAGGTTCTTCAAGAAAGTAGATCAGGAGGAGTGGTATATGGCCACTGGAAACGGTTTCCCGCCTCCCCTATATTCTATATTCAAGATAATGTGGTATAAGGATAATGAACCAGAAATGTTTTCAAAGGTATACAAATTTATTGGAACTAAGGACTATATTAATTTTATGCTCACCGGTGTGGCATGCACAGATTATTCATATGCTTCGGGAAGCGGTGTTTATGACCTTGTTAATTGGAAGTATAATGAAAAATTTATTGAGGCTTCGGGTATACCAAATTCAGTTCTTCCAGAAATTGTGGCTTCAACCAAGATATTAGGCAACCTAACACCGGCTGCTGCTAAGGCCTTGGGATTACCAGAGAGTGTAAAGGTTGTTGCTGGAGGCGTGGATAACGCTTGCATGGCATTAGGTGCCAGAGGTATAAAGGACGGCAGGGTATATACGTCTCTGGGTTCGTCGGCATGGATCGCTGTTACAGCCAGTAAACCTATTTTAAATAGTACAAAAAGACCCTATGTTTTTACCCACTGTATTCCAGGGATGTTTACTTCAGCCACATGTATATTTGCTGCAGGTAGTTCTCTCAATTGGGTTCGAGACAATATCTGTAAGGATATGATTGATAAAGCAGAAAAAGATGGATTAGATGTGTATACTTTCATAAATGAAGCAGGGGAGGCCTCACCAATTGGAGCAAAGGGATTACTATTTAATCCTAGCTTGGCAGGTGGTTCTGGACTTGATAAATCTCCTAAAATCAGAGGAGGATTTATTGGGCTAGATCTTGCCCATAGCCAGGCAGATATGATTAGGGCAACCATGGAGGGTATAGCAATGAATTTGCGTATGGCTCTGGATGTGCTACAGGATTATACTGAGATGTCCCATCAAATGCTTATAGTTGGTGGAGGCGGTAAAAGTAAACTATGGAGACAGATATTTGCCGATGTTTATAATAAAGAAATAATCAAAACCAATGTAGGGCAAGATGCAGGATCCCTTGGAGCGGCGGCTTGTGCAGCTGTAGGTACTGGATTATGGAATGATTTTACCATAATAGATGAGATTCATAAGACCCAAGATATAGTAATTCCCGATAAACCTAATAATACAGTATATGAAAGATATTTAAAGGTTTTCAGTAGGGTTGCTGATATGCAAGCGGATATTGGTGATATGCTTAGTGACTTGTAGAGATTCCAGTCAAAACTTTAAACTATACATACAAAAAATCCCCCAGCAACATGGGATATTTGGATATGTATAAATTAAGATTTACTTGGAACTCTTGATATAGAGATTCCAGTCAAAACTTTAATTCATACATATCAAAAACTCTTAGAAACACTGAGTATTTTGCTATGTATAAATTAAGATTTACTTGGAACTCTCTACATAATACGGTTTTAATAAAAGGGAGGAATTATGATGAAGAAGGTAATGTCTCTATTACTTATTACATTATTAATATTTTCATTGATCGGTTGTAGTGTGGATAATCCATCACAAAATGAAGAAGCATCGTCAAGTAAAAGTGAAGAAGCCCCAAATAATGATAAAACAGCCAAGGTAAAGAAGAAGGACCCCAAGGATATGGTTTTTGCTATCTCCCTTGGGTGGATGGAAAATGAATCAGGTCAACGTCAGAAATATGCTTTTGAAACTGCCATAAAGGAATTAGGTGGCACTTATTCTATAGTTGATGCAAATTATGATGCCAAAAAACAATCTGAGCAAATCGAAGCATTCATAAAGGCTAAGCCAGATGCATTATTTATTACTCCTTCAGATCCAGTAGGTATTAGTGAAGCAGTAAAGCATGCAATTGATGCAGGAATCCCAGTATTTTGTTCCGATGGTTTTGTACCGGGAGCGGCTGTAACCACAACAGTTGCCTTTGACAACTTTGCCGGTGGAGCTTGGACAATGGAGCAGATATGTCAAAAGCTTGGAGGAAAAGGGAAAATTGCAGTTATAGATCTTCCATCAAATGAAGGATGGGATGCAAGGGGTCAAGGGGCTAAATGGACATTGCAACAATATCCGGATATAGAGATAGTACAAAGATGGTCATGGGATTCAACGGGAGCTGTTACTCCACGTATGGCCATAGACAATATGCTTACTGCATGCCCAAATAAGGGAGATCTTGATGCCATATGGTGTGCATGGGATGGTGCAGTATTTGAAGGTATCCAAGCTGTAAAGGCCGCAGGACGTGAGGAAATCTTGTTTACAGGTTCCGATGGTGGAGAACACTGTTTTGAGGTCATGAAACAATCTCCAAACTTTATAGGAACAGTTGGGGAATCGGTTTATACAATGGCTTATCAATGTGTTTTCTATGCCCATCAATATCTACGTGGAGAAGCTGTACCACGTGTTGTAATGGCACCCGGCATTGGAATCACTAGAGATATGATTTTAAATGTAAAGGTTCCAGAGGATTGGAATGGTATTGGCGATTACGATATTCCTGGTAACTTTAAGAAAATTGGCTGGGTTCCAACAATCTAGAATAGAATCATTTTAGGGGTAATATTCAATGGCATATATTGCCCCTTTTCTAAATTATGAATAGGGACAGATAGGGGGCATATAGTAATGAGCGAATATCGTTTAGAAATGAATGGAATAGTAAAGGAGTTTTCATCATTAAGGGCTCTCGATAATGCAAGCTTCAAGCTCAAAGCCGGTGAAGTCCACGCATTGCTAGGAATAAACGGTGCCGGTAAATCCACTCTGATAAAGGTACTTTCCGGTGTCTATAAAAGAGAAGGCGGAGAAATACTCATAGATGGAAATTCTGTAGATATAAATAAGCCTAAGGATGCAATGGCTGCTGGCATAGCAACAGTTTATCAAGACCCACAAATGATTACATCCTTTACAGGTTATGAAAATATATTTCTTGGTAATGAAAGTAAAAAAGAAGGTATTTTTGCTGGGCTTAGTAAAAAACAAATGAAAAAACAGGCAGAGGAGCTTTTAGTAGAATTTCCTCTAGATATTGATTTAGAAAAACCTATCTATACACTTAGTGCAGTGGAAAAGGAAATAATTGCTGTATTAAGGGCATTGTCAAAACGATCTAATATTCTTGTATTAGATGAACCTACGTCAATTCTAACAGAGAAAGAAAAATGTATACTCTTTGATCTTATAAAAATTCTAAAGACCAAGGGTGTATCAATTATATATATTACCCACCATCTCGATGAAGTCAGCCAAATATGTGACAGTATGACTATTTTTCGCAATGGAAAGAATGTTGCAACACTTCCAGTAAAGTGTGGTCAAGTAGATTCTGAGCAAATTGCGGAATTAATGTTGGGGAAAAAGCTAGAAGCTTTGTATCCTCCTAAAACCAAAATAAGTGACGGAGAAGTTATTTTTGAGGTTAAAGACCTTGCCCTCAATGAAAAATTCCATGACGTAAGCTTTAAAGTAAAAAGGGGAGAAATAACAGGTATTTTTGGTCTTGTAGGCTCCAGTATAGATGAAATATCAAAGGTCATTTTTGGAGCGATTGCTAAAAGTAAAGGTGAGATCATGGTAAATAATGAAGTCGTAGATGTAAGCAGCCCTAAAAAAGCAATTGAGCATGGTATTTTTCTTGTTCCTGGAGATCGTAGGAGTGAAGGTCAAATAGGAGATCAAGCTATTGCAACAAACTTAACCCTATCAAAGCTTGAAAGAATAACAAATACCATGGCCCTTGTGAATAGAAGAAATGAGAACAAACATGCCAATAAACTTGTGGAGAAATTACAGGTGGCTACTACTGGAATCGATAAAAAAATTAGCCTGCTTTCCGGGGGAAATCAACAAAAGGTGGTTATCGGCAAAGGTTTGTTTACAGAAGCAAAGGTTTATATATTTACAGAGCCAACGGTTGGGGTAGATGTGGGGGCCAAAGCTGGTATTTATGAAACCATGCGTGAGCTTTCAAAAAGTGCGGCGGTTGTGGTTATTTCATCGGATTGTGAAGAAGTGTTGGGGACAGCAGATAGGATAATGGTAGTTAATCAAGGAAGAGTTACCCTTGATACATGTGGGGAAAACACAAATCTAAACAAGATGTTAGTACACGCGATTTCTGCCAGCTAATCAAATATTCATTATAGGGGGGCAAGTTATGGAGGATAAAAAAAAGAGAATTAATATAACCGATGATTCTTTTACCATCATAGTATTTTTTATATTATTTGCAACAGTTGTAATTGTGTTTTCGTCGCTCAGCAAGGATTTCCTAAGTGTAAGGAATATATTAAACATATTAAAGCATGTGTCTGTTATAGCAATTGCCGCTTTAGGATTAACCTTTGTAGTAACTGTAGGTCACAGTGATATATCCTTTTATATGACAGCCTGTTTTTCTTCAATGTTAATGTCTTGGCTTATAGCCAAGGGGTGGAATCCAATCCTTTGCATAATAATGGGACTTCTTGGAGGAGCTTTCTTTGGAACGATATCGGGGATAGCAGTTGGAAAATATAAGCTTCCAGATATTATTGTAACCATAGCCATTGGTTCCATAGCATTTGGATCGGGGTATTTATTTAGTGATGGGGCATTTATCTATAAGAATTTTTTAAGTTCTGGTATAGGACAGTTAAATGAAGCTAGGATTCTAGGAATTCCATTACCTATTGTAATTATGTTGGCTCTTTATGTTATAGCCCACATAGTAATGGAGCATTCAAAATTCGGCAGATATTTCTATGCGACGGGTTCAAATAAAGTAGCCGCATTCTTTTCAGGTGTAAATATAAATAAAGTCATCATTGTGGCATTTATTATTTGTTCAGTGCTTGCTTCAATGTCTACAATGATAACCACTGCCGCCCAGGGTAATGGGAACGTAAAATCCGGTTTGAACTTGCTTATGCCTTGCTTCTCAGCGGTATATATTGGTCTATCTGTTTTCAAAAAGACCAGTGTCATAGGAACCTTTTTAGGAGCGGTATTTACATCGATGATGCTCAATGGTTTTACTCTTTTAAGTGTACCATTTTACTATGGAGATTTAGTTATAGGGATTGTATTAATAGTAGCCATATTATCTTCTAAGATAGAGGTATCAAAGCTACTAGACTCAAAGAAGAAAACAAGTAGAAGAGAAGAAAAGAAGGTGACTGCATAATGAAGAAATTAAAAGCACTATTTCGTCCTGAAGCCAGTTTGCTGTGGATAATAGGAATTGTTTGTATTATATTTTCTATCATGACACCCGTATTTAGTAAACCTTCAAACCTAATGGAAATACTTCGCCAAAGTAGCACGAGTGCCGTTTTGATACTGGGTGTTACTTGGGTCATAGCATCGGATGAAATGGATGCATCCTTTCCAGATATAGCAGCACTGGCCAGTATGATAACTGCCCTATTATTGAGAAATGGACTAAGCTTTGAGCTTTCAGCCATCATAGCCATTGCTTTATGTACCCTATTTGGATTACTTACAAGTATATTAGTAATAAGATTCAAGTTTCAATCCCTAATAGCAACTATTGCTGTGTCGGGTATAGCAAAGGCCATAGCAGCGATAATAGGAAGGGGTATGCCTCTTACTATAACAAATACAAGTGGAAGTATTATTCATAACATAGTTTGGGGAAAAATCGCAGGCATACCGGTGTTATTTTTATTGGCAGTTGTACTTTACTTAGTTTGCTTCTTTATTCAAGAAAAAACAGTTTATGGACAGCATATATATGCCATAGGAGAAAATCGCCAGGCGGCAAAGGAAGCAGGAATAAGTGAAAAGAAAATACTCAGTAGCTTATTCATTGTTTCGGCACTATTTGCAGCAATAGGCGGTGTGATCATGATGGCAATTTTACAGTCAGGACAGCCAAAGCTCGGTTCTTCCTTTTTCCTAGATGGATTTACAGCCGTATTTTTAGGGGCAGTTGTATTTAAACTGGGAAAGCCAAATGTAATAGGAACTATCATAGGGGCCATATTATTAGCAATTTTAGTAAATGGACTTACACTACTTGGCTCATCGTTTTTTATGGGGCAGATAATCAAGGGAGCATTGTTAATCTTTGGTGTGGCCATTGTTAATATAACTAAAAATAAGCAAAGAGGAAAGGGAGGTAAATTATCCTATGAATAAATTTGAATATTTTAATCCAGTTAAAGTTATATTTGGAGAGGGTGAGGTAAATCAGATCGGTATTCAGGCTAAGGAATACGGAAAAAAGGCGATATTAGTATCATATACAGATATTTCTTTTTATGGAGATTTGTTTGATCGTATTCATTCACTTCTTAAAGAACAAGGGATAGATTATGTAGATTTTCTTGGTGTAACAGCCAACCCTACCCTTGAGCAAGCCCGAAGGGGTATTGAGCTTTGTAAATCAGAAAAGGTTGATCTCGTCATAGGTATTGGCGGCGGTAGTGCGATGGATTGTGCCAAGGTGATTGCGGCGGGAGTAAAATATAAGGCAGGGGACATTATCAAGATGATAGCATTTAGCCATAGTGATGATTCTTCTCAGATTCCACCAACCCAGGCACTTCCTACTATCATGATTCCTACCCTGCCAGCAACGGGAAGTGAGATGAATCCAACGGCAGTTATCACTGATGAAGTAAGTGTCAGAAAATCCTATGTCTGGGCACCGGATTGTCTTTATCCAAGGGTTGCCATCATAGACCCTAGCCTTACCACTAGCCTCCCACCATACCAGACTGCATGCGGAGCTATTGATACCATTGCCCACGTACTTGAAAGTTATTTCAATGGGGAAGGCGGTAATTTAGACTTGCAGGATAGGATGCAGGAGGGAGTAATCAAGGCAGTTATGGATAATATCCCTAAGGTATTAGATAATCCTATGGATACTCAAACCCGTGGATTGATGCAGTGGGCAGCATCTATTGCATTGAATGGATGGGTACTTTCAGGAACCTATGGCTGGGCTCCAATGCACCAAATGGGACATGTACTTAGCGCACGCTTTAAGGCAACCCACGGTGCTACACTGGCTACTATGATACTTGCTTGGATGAGATTTTTTGCCCATAGAAGGGATAATAAAAGATATTCACAGTATGCCGAGCGTATATATGGAAAGTCCTTATCCCATGCAGCCGATGAGTTTGAGAATCTACTAGAAAAGATAGGTGTAGAAACTCGTATATCTCAGTTTGGTGCAAGTGAAAGGGATTTGGATATGCTTACGAAGGATGTTGTCACAATAAGCTTCGGTAGTGATAATATGCTTGCAAGTGTACCAGAGATTTCACGGGAGGATGTAAGAAGAATATATGAGATGGCATTATAGAAGGTAATTATGCAATCTGCTCAAATAATGAAATGCTGGGGGGAAAGGTTTTGAGGATAGCCAATGCTTCATTTGATGGAATAGAAAGTGTTGAGATAATCACAAATAAAATTCGTATGGTTATAGTTAGGGAATACGGGCCAAGAATAGCATTCTTTGGTACCGTTGATGGAGATAATTTGCTGTACTGGGATGCCGATGGTATAAAGTATGGCGACTGGAAGTTATATGGTGGACATCGAGTATGGATTACAAGACCAGGAGCCGATGAATCAGAGGATGCATATCTTGCAGACAATGATAGGTGTGAAGTAGAAATACGTGAAAATGGAGTGACTATCACAGCACCCCCTCATCCTATAATGAAAATTCAGCGAGGAATAGATGTAGAGGTAGTGGGTGAGGATGAGCTTCAGGTGACTAATTTTATAAGAAATACTGGAAGTATGCTATATTCTGGTGGGGTTTGGTCCCCAACCTGCACAAATCCCGAGGGGGGAAAAATTTATGGAATTCCATTAGGGGATGATTCCCTTACATGGGATATTGTAAAGATCATAATACCCCGTAGGTTTGCAGGAAATACCGTTAAAATTGATGATCCCCAGATTACTTTTAATAGCAGCTATATGATCATTAATCCTACGGGAGTGGTAACAAAAAGAGCAGTATATGCTCCAAAGGGAAAAATCGCTATGACGTGGCCAGAAAAGAATTTAAGCTTCATAAAAAGCAGTACATGTAAAAGAGATGGTAACTATCCCCTGGATGGATGTAATGTTGCTGTATTTGTCGGCAATGATAATTTTATGGTTGAAATGGAAACCTTCGGGGAAGAACAAACCCTCCTACCAAATGAAACAATGAAAAACATAGAAAACTGGAAGCTTTTGAATAGAACCTTAAAATTTCAAGAACATGATGAGTTAGTTTAGATTTAAATAGACCATTGAAATTAATCAATGGTCTCAGGCTGCCTAAAAACCCGAATTTCTTCGTTGTTGCTTCACCCAAGAACCCTTACGTATGTCTGTATACGCTACGGTCTCTCGGCTTCAGCACGCCTCGAACTTCGAATTGTTAGGCAGCCTGACATCTTGTTGACTTTGTCAACAATCTGAGACCATTGAAATTAATCAATGGTCTTAGGCTGCCTAAAAACCCGAATTTCTTCGTTGTTGCTTCACCCAAGAACCCTTACGTATGTCTGTATACGCTACGGCCTCTCGGTTTCAGCACGCCTCAAACTTCAGCTTTTTCAACAGCCTGTCATATTGTTATTTTTTAATTATTTCCTAGATTTCTAACAACCAATCCTCCCATTTCCTTTGTTCCAACTAATTTTGATCCTTCACTATGGATGTCTCCGGTTCTATAGTTATCCTTAAGTACTTTTTCAACGGCAGACTCTATGGATGAAGCCTCCCTTTCAAGATCAAAGGAATATCTAAGCATCATTGCAACGGATAAAATTGTTGCTAGGGGGTTTGCTTTATCTTGCCCGGCTATATCCGGTGCAGAGCCGTGGATTGGCTCATACAATCCAAATTTTCCGTCTCCTAGACTGGCTGATGGAAGCATTCCTATTGAACCAGTAAGCATACTGGCTTCGTCGGATAATATATCTCCAAACATGTTTGTGGTTAAGACCACATCAAATTGCTTAGGATCACGTATTAACTGCATAGCCGCATTATCCACCAGCATATGGTTTAAAGTAACGTCAGAATATTCTTCATGTACTTTACTTACTACCTCTCTCCAAAGACGGGAGCTTTCAAGGACATTCATCTTATCGATATTAGTTACAGTATTATTTCGCTTCCTTGCAATTTCAAAGGCCTTTCTAGCTATTCTATCTACTTCTTTTATACTGTATTGCTCGGTGTCATAGGCTGCCTGCCCCATATCACTATCTCTACGACCCCTTTCACCAAAATAGATTCCTCCAGTTAATTCACGAACTACGCATATGTCAAAGCCACCCTCAATAATCTCAGGCTTTAATGGACAAGCTTCCTTTAAGGGATCATATAATACAGCAGGGCGTATATTAGCATAAAGACCAAGTTCCTTTCTGATCTGTAAAAGTCCTTTTTCCGGCCTTAAATGTCCGGGAAGTGTATCCCACTTTGGGCCTCCAACAGCTCCAAGTAAAACTGCATCACTATCCTTAGCGATATCTATGGTTTCCTGGGGTAGAGGAGTGCCCTTAACATCATATGCACAGCCCCCTGCTAAAACATCGGTAAAAATAAATTTATGATCATATAATTCACCGATTTTTTCTAGAACTAGAATTGCTTGGTCAACTATTTCAGGACCAATTCCATCACCACGAATAACTGCTATTTTATATTTCATAGTTATATCCTCCTATTTGCTTTGGGAAATATAGTTGATTAATCCATCTTTATTTATGATTTCCTGCATGAACTCAGGAAGAGGCTCGGCCCTATAGGTTTTGTCCTTTGTCAAATTAAATATCTCTCCTGTGCTGAAATTAACTTCTATTTCGTCGCTATTATCAATATCTTGGGCGGCTTCTTCACATTCTAAGATTGGAAGACCTATATTAAAGGAATTTCGATAGAAAATTCTAGCAAAGGTAGAAGCTATTACGCAGGATACCCCCGATGCTTTTATGGCGATAGGGGCATGCTCCCTTGAAGAACCACAGCCAAAATTTTTATTAGCAACTATTATATCATCCTTCTGTACCTTGGAAGCAAATTCCTTATCGATATCTTCCATGCAATACTTAGCCAACTCCTTTGGATCAGATGTATTTAAATATCTTGCGGGGATAATAACATCAGTATCTACATTGTCACCAAACTTAAAAACTTTACCCTTCTTCTTCATATTTTAGACCTCCTACTTTACATCCTCTGGATTAGTTATTTTACCTGTTAAGGCAGATGCCGCTGCGACAGCGGGACTTGCTAAGTATACCTCTGATTCGGGATGCCCCATTCTTCCCACAAAGTTACGATTAGTGGTGGCAATGGCTCGCTCACCTGCTGCGAGGATTCCCATATGTCCTCCCAGGCATGGGCCACATGTAGGGGTGCTAACCACTGCTCCAGCCTCTATAAAGGTTTCTAATAGTCCTTCCCTAAGGGCTTGTAAATATATCTTTTGAGTTGCAGGGAAGATTATAGCTCTAACCTTCTTATTTACCTTTTTCCCCTTTAAAACTTCGGCGGCAACTCTTAAGTCACTTATACGACCGTTGGTACAGGAGCCTATTACCACTTGATCAATATCTACACCCTTCGCTTCATCAATAGTGCGGGTATTATCAGGTAGGTGTGGAAAAGAAATAGTAGAAGGAATGCTACCAAGGTCAATTTCATATACGGCGTCGTACTCAGCGTCCTCATCGGGGGCAAATACCTTATATTCCTTAGTGGAATGCTCCTTAACATAATCTAGTGTGATGTCATCAACAGGGAATATTCCATTTTTAGCCCCTGCTTCTATGGCCATATTAGCTATGGTAAATCTATCGTCTATGGATAGGTTTTTTATTCCTTCACCTAGGAACTCCATGGATTTATAAAGGGCTCCATCAACACCTATCATACCAATGATATGAAGAATAACATCCTTTCCACTAACCCATTTATTCAGGCTGCCAGTAACCACAAATTTTAATGCCCCTGGAACCTTGAACCAGCATTTTCCTGTGGCCATGCCTGCGGCCATATCCGTACTTCCAATACCCGTTGAAAATGCACCTAATGCACCATAGGTACAGGTATGGGAATCGGCACCGATAACCACATCCCCAGGAACAACCAAGCCCTTTTCGGGAAGAAGTGCATGTTCAATACCCATTTCTCCAATTTCAAAGTAGTTTGTGATATTCTTTTCATATGCAAATTCTCTTACACATTTACACTGCTCCGCCGCCTTGATATCTTTGTTTGGAGTAAAGTGATCTGGAACTATGGCAACCTTATTTTTATCAAAAACTTCATTACAGTTCATTTTCTTAAATTCATTAACTGCAACGGGAGTTGTAATATCATTACCCAAAACCAAATCTAGATTAGCTTGAATAAATTGTCCTGCTTTTACACTTTCTAAACCTGCATGAGCTGCCAAAATCTTTTGTGTCATAGTCATACCCATAAAATGACCTCCCTTTATTTATTATTTGAGTAAATTGCATAATCTATATAGTATAGCTTGGAAGCTTTCTAAGCTACATATAGTAGATAGTTTTTATAGCAAATAATTATGCAATTTGCTTATTTGATCAATTTATATTCAATAGAATCCTTTAAAGCAATTAAACTGGCTTCGATAATATCCGTTGAGACACCCACAGCGGTCCAGGATTCTTTGCCATCGGTTGATTCTATTAAAACTCTAACCTTAGCTGACGTGGCACTTTCAGCATCTAGAACTCTAACCTTGTAGTCAGTTAAATATACCGCCTTTAGCTCTGGATAAAATACTTCTAAAGCCTTTCTTAGAGATTTATTTAAAGCATTTACTGGGCCATTTCCTTGCTCTGCTGTGATCTCCTCTTTACCATCCACAATAACCTTTATGATGCTGGAGGAAGTAAAATCTTGACCTATTATGGAATGCTCCCCAATAGTCTTAAAATAGTCTATTTTAAATGGCGAAACATATTTTCCTAGAAGCTTTCTTATCACCAATTCAAAGGAAGCCTCTGCACCTTCATATTGATACCCCATATGTTCTAATTCCTTTAACTTATCTATGATTTTCTGAGCCTCTGGAGAATCCTTTGATATGGTTTTATCAACCCTTTTTATTAATGGAAGAATAGTACTCTTACCAGAAACCTCAGACATTAGGAATCTTCTTTTATTACCAACGATCTCAGGGGGAATATGCTCAAATGAGCTTGATGCCTTGGATACTCCATCTATATGCATACCACCCTTATGGGCAAAGGCTCCATTACCCACATAGGGCATATCGTATATTAGTTGGAGGTTACATATCTCCGATATATATCTCGCCGTGGAAGTAAGATTTTCTATTTTTTTCTTTGGTATACAATCAATATTCATTTTCAACTGTAGATTTGCAATGACAGTAGAAAGATTCGCATTGCCACATCTTTCACCGATTCCTATATAGGTACCTTGAACCTGTACAGCTCCTGCATTTACCGCCATAATTGAGTTGGCTACAGCCATACCACAATCGTTATGACAGTGAATACCAACCTCTACATCAAAGGAATTACAGATATCCTTTGTGATTCCATAGACTTCATTGGGGAAGGTGCCTCCGTTGGTATCACATAGAACAATGACATCGGCACCAGCGTCTACGGCGGCAGTTAAGGTTTCTATGGCATACTCTGGATTAGCTTTGTAGCCATCAAAGAAATGCTCTGCATCATATATAACCTCTTTATTATGTTTTTTGAAAAAGGTAATGGTATCATATATCATTTTTACATTTTCATCTAAGCTAGTTTTTATAATATCCGTAACGTGAAAATCCCATGATTTTCCGAAGATGGCCACGGCAGGGCTATTGGCTTCTAGCAGAGAAGCTATATTATTATCCTCTTCTACGGATACATTTTTTCTTCTTGTACTACCAAAGGCAACAATCTTAGAATTTTTTAGTTTCATAGATTTTAGGCCTTCAAAAAATTCTAAATCCTTGATATTTGATCCGGGATTTCCCGCTTCAATATAGGTAATCCCAAGATTATCTAAAGCAGTGACAATATTTAATTTATCCCTAACAGAGAATGAAATACCCTCCCCTTGAGCCCCATCCCTAAGGGTTGAATCAAATATTTTTATCACATTATTCAAATTTAAAACCTCCTTCCAAAAAACATTTTATTAGCAAAAGACCTATAAAAAAAATCGTCCTCGAATAAATCTTCAAGGACGAGTATACACTCGCGGTACCACCTTAATTGTATCTAAATATATAAATAGACACCACTCTTCTCGGTTCAAGCAAACCTAAGCCTTTAACGGGGCTAGTCGTTATCCTTTACTATAGATTTCAAGGACACAGCTCGGGAGTGATATGCATTTTATAGGTAGTATCGGTTTACAGCAGCCACCGACTCTCTAAAACTACAGATATAAAAAACCAGTCTCCGTCATAGCGTTTATATATTAATGTGATATTATAATTATCCAAAATTATAACAATGGTATTATCGATTGTCAATGAATTATTTTAAAAATTTTAAAATAAGCAAAAGTTTTGAATAAATAAAAAATTGTAACACTATTGGGAAGTTGCTCTTTGGATACCCGTGAATCCAGTACGGACTAACTCCATTATTCCATAGGGCTTCATAACCTCTACAAAGGCGGATATTTTTCCGGCATCACCGGTCAACTCAATGGTAAGTGTTTCGGCGGAGACATCGATGATATTTGCCCTAAAGATATTAACTGTCTCATTGATGGATGCCCTATCCTTGGCGTCGGCTTTAACTTTAATCAATACAAGGTCTCTATATACTGATTTATCCGGTTTAAGTTCAATAACCTTTATGACATCTATTAGCTTATTTAATTGTTTCTTGATTTGTTCAAGTATATAGTCATCGCCAGTAACTGTAATGGTCATACGAGAAAGATTTGGATTTTCAGTTACGCCCACGGAAAGGCTGTCAATATTATAGCCCCTACGGCTAAACAGTCCGGCAATTCTACTCAATACACCGGAATGGTTTTCAACTAAAACCGATAGTACATGCTTATTGATATTAACTCCTCCTTTACTATAAAGTGCTGGATATACTTGGATCTACCATACACTCGATGATATAACTGTCATCACTATTCAAAGCAGTTTCAAAGGCATTGTTTAATTCTTCGTTTGAAGTTACCCTTACGCCCTTTAAACCATAGGCATCTGCTATTTTTATAAAATTGGGATTACAAGTGAAGTCTATGCCAAAATGCTTATCCTTTCCAACTTTCATATCTTGAAGCTCTCTGACCATTCCCAGTCTGTTGTTGTTGAAAAGTAGTATTATAATATTTAATCCCGTTTCGCGAAGGGTTGCCAATTCCGTCAATGACATCTGAAAGCTTCCATCCCCTAGACTACATATAACCTTTCTATTCGGGTCTGCCAATTTAGCTCCTATGGCTGCCGGTAGACTGTAGCCCATGGTTCCTAGACCACCCGAGGTTAAGAATTTCATATCACCATGTATGTCCAAGTTTCTAGCGGCCCAGATTTGATTTTGGCCAACATCAACGGTAAATATTGTGTTATCGGGAACCATACTAGATAATGTTTTTAAAGCTTGTTTTGGATTGACAAAGGTACTGCTTCCTTGGTATTTTTCTATTGTATTATCCTTTAATGATTTAATTCTACTGATCCAATCGTCGGTATCAAGGGGTTCGACCTTTTCAATAAATTGACTTAAAATATTTTTTGCATCTCCCACAACGGGAATAGTAGTGGATAGATTTTTCCCGATCTCGGCGGGATCAATATCAATGTGAATAATAGAAAGATTTTTATTTGTAAGGTTGAAGCCAGCCATGGCACGGTCACCGACCCTGGCTCCTATGATCATCAATAAATCGGCTTCACCCACAGCTCTATTAGCATATGAGTGACCATGGGAGCCTACCATTCCCACATAATAATCGGAATCTGAAGTAAGGGCACCGATACCCATCAAGGTGTGAACAACGGGTATTTTTGATTTTTCAGAAAAGATTTTAAGTTCCTTTGATGCATCGGAGCCCAATATTCCACCTCCCACGCAAAGTAAAGGATGTTTGCTTTTTTTCAGCTCCTTAAGGGATCTTTTTACTTGTCCGGCATGACCTACATAGGTAGGCTTATACCCAGTTATATCTATGGAATCGGGATATAAGAAATCTATATTTTGTGTTTGGATATCAAGGGGGATGTCTATAAGTACAGGCCCGGGTCTTCCCGTAGAAGCTATATAAAATGCCTCTTTAAATATTTTCGGTATATCATTGGCATCCTTCACAAGATAGTTATATTTAGTAAATGGTTCCGTAGCCCCTACAATATCAGCTTCTTGGAAAACATCTTTACCTATAGACGTCGTATTTACCTGCCCTGTTATGACAACAAGGGGTATAGAGTCCATATAGGCCGTGGCAATTCCTGTAATTAAGTTTGTAGCGCCAGGGCCAGATGTAGAAATACATACACCAACTGTGCCTTTAGTCCTTGCAAAACCGCTGGCAGAATGGGCCGCGCCTTGCTCATGTCTAACTAGGACATGGCTTATATCAGAATTTCTTAAGGATTCATATAATGGAAATACAGCTGCACCGGGATAGCCAAAAACAATATCTATCCCTTCTTTTTCCAAACATTTAACGATAGCATTTGAAACCTTCAAAATATCACCTTCTTAATTATTTGAGGAGCTTTTATAAGTAAAATTATTGATTTTTCAAATTTAGATAATTATCAAGTATTTTAACAAAATTTACAGTATTAAGTCAATAGAATTTTTAAAAAATTTAGAAATTAATCCATAAAATAAAAATTAGATGAAAAAATTAGTTAGGGATGTAAAAAATTTTAAATGCATAAAAATTAATATTTTCTGATAATTTCTCAAAAAAGTGATTGACTTTTCTGAATTAATTTGTTAACATACAATACAACACATTGGAAATCTCATATGGCAAAGCTATGAAGGAGAGCGTATTTTATAAAAACAGTTCCAGAGAGTCGGTGGTTGCTGTGAACCGATACTGTAGCTAAGATACTACTCACTCCTGAGCAGCATCTCTGAAATTATCTTAGGAGATAGATGGTAAGCCCCATTATAGGCTAGGATTTGATTGAATCTGGAATGAGTGGTTTTTGCTTTGGCAAAGACAAATAAGGTGGTACCACGGGAATTTAAACCCCGTCCTTAAATATTATTTAAGGACGGGGTTTTTTGATTTTTGGACTTATAAAGAATGACCTAAAAACTTGTAACTTGGAACATGAAACTTGGAACTATTAAATATAAAGGGGAGAGTTTAATGGGTAAAAACATAAAGATATTTGACACAACGCTTAGGGATGGAGAGCAATCACCGGGCTGTAGTATGAATCTAAAGGAAAAAATACAAATGGCTAAACAGCTTGAGCTTTTAAAGGTGGATATAATCGAAGCGGGCTTTGCCATAGCGTCGGAGGGAGACTTCACCTCAGTCAAAGAAATTGCAAAAACTATCAAGAACTGTACAGTGGCAAGCTTAGCCAGAACCTTGCCAAAGGATATAGATTATGCATGGGATGCGGTGAAGTATGCTGCAAGACCAAGGATACACACCTTTATAGCAACCTCAGATATTCATATGAAATATAAATTGAAAATGGACCCAGAGGATGTGATAGATAGAGCAGTTAATATGGTTAAATATGCTAAAAAATATTGTGAAGACATTGAATTCTCTGCTGAGGATGGTACAAGAAGTGATCCAATCTTTTTATCAAGGCTATTTGAAAAGGTGATAACTGCAGGAGCAACTGTAATCAATATTCCAGATACAGTAGGGTATACAACCCCCGATGAGTATTATGATTTTATAAATAAGATAAAGGAAAACACTTCAAATATGCATAGGGTAGACATATCCGTGCATTGTCACAACGATTTAGGCTTAGCAGTTGCAAATACATTGGCGGCTGCAAAGGCAGGTGCAACTCAGTTTGAATGTACCATCAATGGTATAGGTGAAAGGGCAGGGAATGCAGCCCTTGAGGAAATTGTAATGGCTATAAACACTAGAAAGGATACTCTAGATATGCAGTGCAATATCGATACAACTCAAATAATGCGTTCAAGTAAGCTTTTAACCACTATTACTGGTGTACAGGTACAGCCAAACAAAGCAATAGTAGGAGCCAATGCCTTTGCCCATGAATCTGGAATACATCAGCATGGTGTAATGGAGGAAAGAAGTACCTATGAAATCATGACTCCAGAATCCGTTGGACTGACAACTAACAAAATGGTTTTAGGAAAGCATTCAGGGCGACATGCCTTTGAGGAAAGACTTAAGAGTCTAGGATATAATTTATCTGAGGAAGAGCTTGGTAAGGCATTTAAGAAGTTTAAGGATTTAGCGGATAAAAAGAAGGATGTTTTCAATAGGGATATAGAGGCCATAGTAACTGGAGATTTCGATGAGATACCGCCGACCTATGAGCTTGAGAGCTTTGTGATTAATAGTGGTAATATTATTACTTCCACAGCATCAATAGCCCTTAAGAAGCAAGGTGAATTAATTGAAGAAGCTATGGTGGGTGATGGGCCAGTGGATGCTGCATTTAAGGCCATAGAAAAAATCGTTGGAATGGACATTGTTCTAGAGGATTATGCACTTCATTCAGTCACTGAGGGCAAGGACGCCCAGGGGGAAGCCATGGTTAAGATCAGCTACAATGAAAATATGTACAGAGGCAAAGGACTAAGTACAGATGTGGTTGAGGCCAGTATCAATGCATATATAAGTGCTGTCAACAAAATGTTTGGTGAGATATCCCAAAATGATAGAAAAGTAAAAGCATCATAAAAAATATTTATAATAATATTAGGAGGAATTTAAAATGGCAAAAATGTATTATGCAAAGGATGGAAGCTTAGAAATGTTTAAGGGTAAGAAGGTTGCTATTATTGGGTTTGGAAGTCAAGGTCATGCCCATGCACTAAACCTAAAGGAAAGCGGAGTAGATGTAGTAGTGGGTTTATACAAGGGTAGTAAATCTTGGTCAAAGGCCGAAGAAAGCGGCCTAGAGGTTATGGAGGTAGCCCAGGCGGCTAAAGTAAGTAATGTGGTAATGATTTTGGTGCCCGATGAAAAGCAAAGAAGTATATATATGGAGAGTATTATGCCTAATTTGGATGAAGGTGATGCATTAGCCTTTGCCCATGGTTTTAACATACATTTTTCACAGATAGTGCCTCCAAAAAACGTAGATGTTTTCATGGTTGCACCAAAGGGCCCTGGACATTTAGTGAGAAGAGTATATCAAGAAGGAAAGGGTGTACCGGCATTAATAGCTATTCATCAAGATTGTACTGGTAAAGCCAAGGATATGGCCCTTGCATATGCTATTGGAATAGGGGCAGCTAGGGCAGGTGTACTGGAAACTACCTTTAAAGAAGAAACTGAAACAGATTTATTTGGAGAGCAAAGTGTTTTATGTGGTGGAGCGACTGAACTCATCAAGGCCGGTTTTGATACTTTAGTTGAGGCTGGATATCAACCAGAGATAGCATATTTTGAGTGCTTACATGAACTAAAGCTCATCGTAGATCTTCTATATGAAGGGGGATTTGAAAAGATGAGATATAGTGTAAGTGATACTGCTGAGTATGGAGATTACATGGTTGGTAGACGAATCATAAATGAAGATACGAGAAAAGAAATGAAGAAGGTTCTAGAGGAAATACAAACAGGTAATTTTGCAAAGAATTGGTTATCTGAGAATATGCTTAATAGACCGGTATTCAATTCCATCAAGGAACAAGAGCTTGAGCATCAAATAGTTGAGGTTGGTAAGAACCTAAGGGGTATGATGGAGTGGATCAAAGAGTAATTAAGGACATTAGGATTACTGAGAAATCTTTTACTTTTATGGGCCAAATCTGATACAATAAAATAGAAAAATTTGTGTAGCTCATATTGAAAGATAAAAGGTGATCATGATGGATCTATTTGAAATTCAAAGAAAAGAAAGACTAAGAAAGCAATCTCCCTTAGCGGAGCGTTTAAAGCCAAGGACATTGGAGGAATACGTAGGGCAGGAGCATATATTGGCACCGGGAAAGCTCCTTTGGAGGGCCATCAAGGCAGATAGGATTACTTCAATAATTCTTTATGGGCCTCCGGGTACGGGTAAAACCAGTCTTGCAAGGATTATTGCAAATACTACTAAATCAAATTTTGTACAGCTCAATGCCGTAACCTCAGGGGTTAAGGATTTAAAGGAAGTAGTAAAGGAAGCCAAAAATCAACTTGGAATGTACAATAAAAGAACTATACTATTTTTAGATGAGATTCACAGATTCAATAAGGCACAACAGGATGGTCTATTGCCTTCGGTAGAAAATGGAACCCTCATATTAATAGGTGCCACTACTGAAAATCCATTTTTTCAAGTAAATAATGCTTTGATTTCAAGGTCAATGTTATTTAAATTGGAGCCTTTAAATGAAGAACATATAAAAAAAATAGTTAAGACAGCAACAGAGGATAGGGAAAGAGGGCTTGGTTCATACAATATTGATTTACATGAGGAAGCAGCAGATTTTCTAGCAAATGTAGCTGGAGGAGATGCTAGGAGGGCTTTAAATGCCTTGGAGCTGGCAGCCTTAACCACAGAAAAGGATGAAAAGGAAAGAATAGATATAGATCTGGAAGTAATTAAGGAATGTATGCAGAAAAAGCCCATTAATTATGATAAAGATGGGGACTATCACTACGATGTGATCTCAGCCTTTATTAAAAGCATGAGGGGATCAGATCCCGACGCGGTACTACACTATCTAGCCAGAATGCTTTATGCAGGAGAAGATCCTGTATTTATCGCAAGGCGGATAGTAATATCGGCCTCGGAGGATGTAGGAAATGCCAATCCCAACGCCTTGGTAGTAGCCAATAATGCTGCCCAAGCAGTTCAGTTCATTGGAATGCCCGAGGCTAGAATAATATTGGCACAAGCGGCTATATATGTGGCTGTTTCTGCAAAAAGTAATAGAAGCTATGTGGGTATTAATAATGCATTAAATGATATCGAAAAAAAGAAAATTGGACAGATTCCCATGCATTTAAGGGATAATAGCTATAAAGGGGCAAAAAAATTAAATCATGGATTAGGATATTTATATCCCCATGATTATCCTAATAATTATGTAAAGCAGCAGTATCTTTCCGATGAACTGGTTGGGACAATATACTACAATCCAAGTGATAATGGACAAGAGAAAAGAATAAAAGAAAAGTTGAAGATATTGAGAAAAGAAAATAAATAGCTTGAATTTGAGCCAATCTATATTATGTATATTCCAGTTAAACAATTAATTTATACACATCAAAAATCCCTAAAAACATCGGATATTTTGATATGCATAAATTAAGTTTAACTTTGGGAAATCTATACTATTGAATTTTCAATATAGTATTTTAGAAAAAATATAGTTTCCATGGGAAGCCACATATGTGGCTTCCCATAATCAAATTAATAAATCTTATCCACTTCATAACCATAGTTTTCAAGATTATCAATAATCTGATTTATATGCTTGTGTCCATTTGTTTCTACGGTTATTTCAAGAAGTGCATATTTAATTCTATCCAGGGCCTTAAATTGGTTATGATCAAGCTTGATGACATTGGCACCTAGGTCTGCAAGAATTTGTGAAATTTTTAAAAGCTCTCCAGGGGTGTCGGGAAGCTTAACTGAAAAACAGAACATCCTTCCCCTAGAAACGAGGCCATGATTTAGTAATGATGATATGGTCACAACATCTATATTACCACCGCTCACCACGGAAACTACCTTCTTATTTTTTTCCTTAAGTTTCTTTAAAGCTGCAAGGGACAATACTCCAGCAGGTTCAGCAACGAGTTTATGTCTTTCTAGGAGTACGAGCAATGCTTCCATCAAATCGAAATCTGAAACCGTAATGATCTCATCCACATAATCCTTGATTATGGAAAATGGGATATCCCCCGGCTTCTTTACTGCTACCCCATCGGCAATAGTTTCTAGGGTATCAAGACAAATCAGTCTATTACTTTTAACTGAAAGCTTCATAGCATTTGCACCTTCAGGTTCAACACCTATAACTTTTATATTGGGGTTGATGGATTTAGCCGCAACTGCAATACCACTTATAAGTCCACCACCACCTATGGGTGCTAGTATAATATCCACATCCTTTAGCTCTTCGGTGATCTCAAGTCCGATGGTTCCTTGACCCGCAATTATATCTAGGTCATTAAATGGATGGATAAAGGTATAACCCATCTTTTTCTGTAGCCGCAGGGCTTCATTATATGCCGCATCATAGTTTTCCCCAGCAATAACCACATTTGCCCCATATTTTTTAGTGGCTTCGATCTTTATTAGGGGAGTTGTCTTAGGCATTACAATGGTGGCTTCTGCTCCTAGAAGCTGTGCAGCGTAGGCAACACCTTGGGCATGATTGCCCGCCGATGAAGCTATAAGCCCCCTTCTTTTTTCTTCATCAGTTAGCTTACTGATTTTATTGTAGGCTCCCCTTAGCTTATATGCTCCAGTGATTTGAAGATTTTCTGGCTTTATATATATTTCATTTTCCGATTCACTACTAAAAATGGGACTATATATTAGCTGAGTTTTATTGCATACCTCTCTTAACCTATCATTGGCCTCTTGGATATCCCATAATTGTAACAGGGGATTATCATATTTTAGTGCATAATTAGTACCTGTTTCCATACTTATTCCTCCTAATCTTTATATTAAAATGTCTTACATCTCGAATTTATAGCAATAAAAAACGCCCATGAAGAATCTTCTTCAAGGACGAGTTTATTCCCGTGGTACCACCTTAATTGTATCTAAATAAATAGATACCTCTCTTTCAGTTCCAACAAACCTAAGCCTTTAACGGGGCTAGTCGTTATCCTTTACAACGGGTTATTCCCATAATAAAGCTTTCAAGGATACTGCTCGGGAGTGATCTGTATTTTATGGATAGTATCGGGTTCCAGCAATTACCGACTCTCTGTAACTATAGTGTATAAAATACCATTCTCCGTCCTAGCGTTTAAATATTTATTGTATATTATAATTATTCGAAATTATAACATTGTTCTAAAATTTTGTCAACAAAAAATATTTTGACAATTGCACAAAAAATGTAATAATATATATAAAGATTAGATTGCATATTTATCTGTTGGAGAGGTTTTTATGAAAGAAAATAATGATATATTAAAAATTAAAAGAGGGTATCTTAAAAGAGATTTTGAGTATTTTCATTTAAAGGATAGGATGGATTTGAATTTTGAATCCCATTACCATGATTTTAATAAGATAATTATTTTTATCTCTGGGAATGTAACCTATTTAATTGAGGGTAAAGCCTATAAATTAAAACCCTGGGACATACTATTGGTAAGCAGCAACGAGATACATAAACCCGTAATAGATTCCAGTGAAACATATGAGCGTATAATAATTTGGATAAACCCCGTATTTATCACTAAGCACAATAGCAAGGAATGTAATCTGCTCACCTGTTTTGAAATGACTTCTAGGCAAAGTCTTAATTTAATGAGACTGGATGGTGAGTTTCTTATCACTATAAAAAATATACTGGCCCAGTTAAATGATGCATGGAATAGTAATGAGTTTGGAGGCAAAATACTTAAGAATTCTTTGCTTTTACAGCTCATAGTGTATTTAAATAGAATGTTTTTGGGGGATAAAAACAATAGGGAACTAGGTGATATCCAATATGATGAAAACATTAGTAGGATTATAAATTATATAAATGAAAATCTTAGCGGGGACTTAACCATAGATGGACTTTCTTCTAGGTTTTATATTAGTAAATATTATCTTATGCATAGATTTAAAAATCAGACTGGCTATACAGTCCACAGCTATATATTGCAAAAAAGGCTCATAATGGCCAATGCATTGATCAAGAAGGGTAATTCAATAAATGATGTATATCTAGAATGCGGATTTGGAGATTATTCCAATTTCATAAGGGCATTTAAAAAAATGTTTGGGCTTCCACCTAAGAAGTACTATAAGGCGTTATTAGAACTGGAAAATGAATAATGTTTTAAGGTAAATCAAAATAGCCTGTAATTTAATTAACAGGCTATTTTATATACATATGAATATTGTAAGGACACATATGTCTTTTCTTATCAATTCGTAGGTCTCCCAGAAAAGGATATGTCATGGAGGGCTTCTTCTATGGAGCTTTTTTCTATTTCGTCCTTTAAATATGCAGTAATAAGGTTTATGAGCTTAACGCCTTCACATACTGCTTTTTTCAATGTATTGTCAAATTCTAAAAACTCTTCATTACTTAAGACACTATTATCTACCTCGGTGGGATAAACGCATATGGAAATATCTATAGGCATTATGACATTCAGCATATTAAGGCAGAACCTTTTACCACCCCTAGGGGAATAGAATATATCAAAAACTTTTTTATAATCATTGTAAGAATCATTTATTGTATCCGTTTCTAGCTTTACTCCGAAAACCTTAGGGACAATGTTCTTATAGTATTCTACAACCCCATGGGGTAGTTCTTTTCCTATATCTATTTTTGACGATGGGGATAATAGATGAACTTTTTGATTCCAGTATTTCTTTATAAAATATGTATCAAGCTTCATTTCAAAAAGCTTATGCTCATCGGAGGTCGTTGTTCGTGCATAGATAAATGGATGCTCATTTTTATCAACCACGTAATGGACTATAAAGCCTAAAAAGTAGGTAGCTAAGTCTTTAAAATCCTTATTTTTTTGGTTTTGTACTTTTTTAAGATAATCAATACTCTCTAAAAGCAATGTTTTTGTGCGGGTTTCATGGAGCATTGTTCCAATCTTAGGCCCACGTTTATTCTTTATCCAGGGAAAGAAATCATTATAAAAAAATGGGTCAGGCCCCTGGCAGCCTAGATTAAAGGTTTCTCTATTATTTTCAAGCATATTCTTCCAGTGGGAATCCCCTAAATCCTTTAGGACTAATTCCCCACCAAGAACATGAATCCAAAAATCAGGCATACTATCGTCTCCTTATTAATATTAGAAGTCTATAACTGGATTATATTTCAAAAACCAGTAGGGTACAAGAGTTTTATTAAAGATATAGCATATTTGGTGGTATGTCTTCGCAGATTCTAAAACTACGTATAGTAGATGTTTTTTAAAGAAGGTAATTATGCAATTTGCTCGATAAACAATTTTTATGAAAGGTTATGCACTAATTGGCATAAATATTGCTAAATATATTTGTATTGATGCTCACAAAAATAAGTATATCAATACTTATTTTTATGGGGATTCCAGTGTAAGCATTGTAAACCCTATATAATTAAAAACTCTCACAGTGGCATCATATTTAATACAAAAAATAATAGAGGTGGTAAAAATGAATACAGATAATGAAAATATTTTATTGCATCCAGAATTGATTTATTTTGATGTAGAGGCAGAAGATAATGAAGACTTGATAGCAAAATTAGCGTCATCTTTAGAAAAAGAGGGATATGTAAAGGAAACTTATAGAGGGGCTGTAATAGAGAGGGAAAAAAATTATCCCACAGGATTAAGAACAAATGGAGTCCATGTTGCAATACCACATACAGATTCAAATCATGTAAACAAAACCGCAATTGTTGTGGCAAATCTAAAAAAAGCAATTAAATTTAAGGAAATGGGATTAAACACTGGAGAAGTAGATGCAGAATTAGTATTCCTATTGGCAGTAAAAAACCCTAAAAATCAAGTTGATACTTTAAGTAAATTGATGGCGGTATTTTCTGATGGTGAGAAATTATTAAAGATAAAGAACTCTGAAGAAAAAAGGGAAATAATTGATATACTAGGTAAAGAACTCGCGTAGACAGATATAATGGGATGATATTTTGTGTATCAATAGATTTTACTAGAAACGATTTATTAGATAGGAGGAAAAATAATGTATAGTAAATCAGCAACCATATTAAATGAAGCAGGATTACATGCCCGTCCAGCATCTGTATTGGTACAGGCAGCTAATAAATTTAAATCAGAGATTTCAATAAAGGTCAACGATAAAACTATGAATGCAAAAAGTATTATGGCGATATTAGCTGGAAGTATTTCCTGTGGAAGTCAAGTTGATATTGTTGGAGATGGTGAGGACGAAGGGGAAGCAGTGGACAGTATCATATCCTTAATAGAGAATAAATTTGGGGAATAGATAAGGGATAATATATGGTAAAGATTAGACCCAATATAAAAAATATGCATAAATTCAAGAAAAATCATAGTGCATAAAAAGCAATTGAAAAATCATTATAGTACATGGTTTTAAGGGGAATGCACTAGATGGCATCATATTTGCTTAAGATACATAGTAGTACAGATTAAATTTTAGAAATAGGAGGAATGTAAAATGAAAAAAATTATCGTTGCATGTGGATCAGGGGTAGCTACTTCCCAGACAGTAGCATCAAAAATCAGTAGTTTATGCGAAAATGAGGGACTAGATGTAAGTGTTGAAGCAGTAGATATAAAATCATTAGAATCAATCATTGATCAATGTGATGTGTATGTGGCAATTACAGCTGTTACAAAGGATTATGGAAAGCCAGTAGTTAATGGAATACCATTCTTGACAAGTGTTGGAATGGAAGCGGAATTTGCAAAAATAAAAGAATTACTTAAATAGGATTTTAAAATCCTATTTGGCATCAAGTTATTTATGGTGTAATTATGCAATTATGGATAAACAACATTAAATCTTAAAGTTGTTTATCTCTAATATTAGGTTAATAAATACAAGGAGGAGATACTATGAGTGGAATTATTCATTATATCCTAGATTTAGGAGCAGGCATATTTTTACCGATTGTAATGATCATATTGGGTGTAATCATGGGCATGAAGTTTAAAAAAGCGTTTTCTTCTGGATTGACATTAGGGATTGCATTCACGGGTATGGGTGTTATCTTAGGATTTATGTTTGGAGCAATATCACCGGTAGCAACTGAATTTGTAAAGAATACGGGGATTGAACTTAGCACAATTGATGTGGGCTGGTCTCCATTAGCGGCAATTGCATGGGCATGGCCATATGCTCTAGCTTTATTCCCATTACAAATTGGAATTAATATCTTAATGCTTGCATTTGGATGGACTAATATTTTAAATGTAGATTTATGGAATGTATGGAGTAAAATCTTGACTGCTGTAATCGTTGCCGCTGTTACAGGAAGTATCCCGGCAGCCTTTGTAATCGCAACTATTCAGATTATTGTTGAACTAAAAAGTGGAGATTTGATACAGAAACCTATTGAAAAAATAACAAAAATACCTGGAGTTACATGTACCCATGGTATGATGCTGCAAGGTATTTTAATAGCACCTGTTAATCGCTTACTTGATTATATTCCAGGGTTAAAGAATAAAAAGGTAGATGCTGCGGCACTTAAAGAAAAAATTGGTATCTTTGGGGAAAATGGAGTTATGGGTTTCATTGTAGGGGGCTTGATTGCACTAGCAGGGGGATATGATATAAAGGGAATATTCACAACTGCTATTCAAGTATCAGCTGCTTTAACTTTATTCCCTATGGTTGCAAAATTATTTATGCAAGCATTGGCACCTATTGCAGATGCTGCTAATGAATTTATGAAAAAGAAATTCAAGGACAGAGAGATTTATATTGGATTAGACTGGCCATTCTTAGCGGGAAGTGCTGAAATATGGGTGTGTGCGATTATATTAGTACCAATAGAATTAGTAATAGCAGTATTAATGTCTAAAGCTGGATTTAATACGGTATTACCATTAGGTGGAATAATAAATATTTGTTTTACACCAGTAGCTTTAATAGTAACCGGTGGAGATTTATTAAGAATGATTATATTAGGAACAATTTTCACTCCAGTATATTTAGCAGTAGCTACAAATTTTGCTCCAATGGTTACTGAACTTGCAAGACAAGTAGGAACAATTGATATTCCAGCGAATCAAACGCTTATCTGGTCAACTTTAGAGGCACCGGCATTCCGTTGGATCATGGCACAAGCAGCTAATGTTATAAATGGAGAATTCCTAGGGATTATCATATTAGCAGGCTATGCAGCTTTAGCTGTTTGGTATTATAAACATATGACAAAGTTAAAGGGCGAAGAGTTAGCATAGAATAATGGATTGGAGGATGAATTATGTTAGAATCATATAAGAAAAAGGTTGTAGAGATTGCTAAAAAAGCTAGTAGTATAGGATTATGCCTTGATGGGTCAGGTAATTTTAGTATGAGAGATCCTGAGACTGGATATATTGCCATAACTCCTTCAAAAATAGCAAGGGATGAATTATCCTATAGGGATATCGTTATAGTTGATATAGACGCACAGATCATAGAAAGAAAAAGCGATGTATTACCTACGAGCGAGATATTGGTACATCTTGAGGCCTATAAGACTAGACCAGATGTACATGCAGTAGCCCATACTCACTCTGCATTTGCAACATCCTTTGCGATTGCAGGAAAAGAAATTCCGGGAGTTGTATATGAAGCCCTGGCATATGGTGGGAAAGTGCCATTGGCTAAATATGCAATACCAGGAACAGTAGAACTATCTAAGACCATCATCGAACCATTAAAGAATGCAGATGCTTGTTTAATGGAAAAGCATGGAGTGCTGGCAGTAGATAAGGACATAGATGTTGCCTTAACTAAAGCCATATATGTTGAGGAAGTGGCACAAATGTACTATCGTTCCTTAATGATAAGCAAGGCTTTAAATGATGCCCAAGCTCCACAGGCTATATCCGATGAAGATTTTAGTGTTTGGCAATATCCAACACAGGTAAAAGCAGTAGAGGCATAAACAGAAAGAGTAGATATATTTTAAAATATACTGGGGCTAATCTCATAAGACATTTTTATGATATAGCCCCTATATTTATATGCACCAATAATTCCATATTCTTCATAGAAAATTTTTAATTTTGCTACGTCCTTTTGTTCCTAAGACATTTATCAAATCTAGGTATGACCTTAAACTTGATAAACGTCTTAGAAATCAAAATGGCCTGCACTTTTTCAAACATTTCATAAATAATTTGGGATTATTGATGTTTTGTGAGTTTTTGTATATCATATTGTATAACACTATGTAGCTAATTACAGATTGCCAATTGGAGGCCGTATATATGAAAGCTATGGACAAAATTAGACAATATATACAGGGTAAGATAACAGCCCAGGATACCTTAAAAAAATTAGAAAAAGAATATGATATTGGGATTTCTGCCTATGAGATAGAAGAGGAGTTGGGCATTGTCAGAAATAATGCAAGTACACTTCTAAATCAACTCTTCAAGGATGGAGAACTTGTGAAAATAGGGGGCAGACCAGTATATTTTTTCCCCGTAGAGATTATTGAAAAGATAAATCAAAGGAATGACTTTAGACACAGCTTTACTCAAAAAGAGATCAGAGACTATTTATTGAACAAAGAAGAGATAGACCCATTTAAAGAACTAGTAGGTTACAACTATAGCTTAAAAAATCAAATTGGACAAGCTAAAGCAGCCATAATGTATCCAACCAACGGATTGCATATGCTCATTTTAGGGGATACGGGGGTAGGAAAAACTACTTTTGCCAATAAAATGTATGAATATGCTAAGCAAAAGAAAAATTTAGATGAAGACAAATATCCCTTCATATCCTTTAACTGTTCTGACTATTACAATAACCCACAGTTACTGGTTTCACAACTCTTTGGTCATGCAAAGGGAGCATATACAGGGGCAGACACTGACAAAATGGGATTGGTGGAAAAAGCAAATGGAGGAATACTATTTTTAGATGAAATTCATAGGTTACCTCCCGATGGTCAAGAAATGCTATTTTATTTAATAGACAATGGTAGCTTTAAGCGTTTAGGAGAAACAGATAAACAGAGGAAAAGTAATGTATTGATTATCGCAGCGACTACAGAAGATCCCAATGATAATTTACTGCATACCTTTATAAGAAGGATACCTGTGATTATTACATTACCATCATTAAAGGAAAAAAGTATCAGCGAAAGAGTAGAGATCATCGAAAATTTATTTGGTAGAGAGGCATTGAGGTTACAAAAACCTTTAAAGATAGAACCAGAGGTGCTAAAGGCCTTAGCCATATATAATTGTAAGGGGAATATAGGACAATTATATTCAGATATAAAGCTGGTTTGTGCAAAGGCATTTTTAGGATATTTGCAAAACAAGGAAGAGCTTAAGGTAGATTTTTCTATGCTTTCAAATGATATAAAGAATTCAATATTCGATATATCCAAATTGGATTTAAATACCCAGGAATATTTGAATATCTTTGATTCCACCATTGTCATAGAACCTTTAGACAAGGAAAAGCATTCCGTGGAACTTATACAGGAGAATATATACAATATATTATCTGAAAAACTAGAGGAGTTACAATCCTATGGGCTAAGTCAAGAAGAAGTTGATATTAGGATCAATAAATATGTACAGCTATTTTTTAAAAAAGTAATAAAGAGATTTAGTCCAGAAAAGTTTAATATAAGAGAATTGTATAAAGTAATAGATAAAAGAGTAGTAGACGTAACTGTAGAACTAATAGATTTAGCTTCTGAGAATCTTAATAAAAGCTTTTCCAATAAACTTTTATTTGGTTTGGCATTTCATATCCAATCCGTATTGGAAAGACTTAAAAATAAAAACTATATAGTAAATAGTACGTTTAAGGAAACAATGAAGTTATATCCCAAGCAGTGGGATGTGGCAAAGTTAATGATAGAAAGATTAAATAAAGAATTTGATATTAATATCCCCCGGGATGAGGTGGGTTTTGTTGCTGTATTATTGCATAATGCCCAAAAAGAAAAGAAAGAAGATAGTAAAATTGGCATTTTGATCATTTCCCACGGAGAAAATACAGCCACTAGTATGGCTAATGTATGCAATAGGCTGTTGAATTCAAATTATGTAAAGGGACTAGATATTCCCTTAGACAGTAAAGTTTCAGATTTGTATAGTAAAGCATTGACCATGGTAAAGGGAATAAATAGGGGAAAAGGTGTATTGATTCTAGCAGATATGGGGTCGGTGGTTAATTTTGGAGAAAGAATAACCAAAGAAACGGGTATTATTACTAGAACTATAGACAGAGTATCCACACCCTTAGTATTAGAAGCATTAAGAAAAGTAATATATAGAAATGATGATATCAATACCATATATGAATCCCTTACTCAAAATAAAAAAATCACACTAAGCAAGAGGAAAAAGGCATTGATAAGTGTATGTGTAACGGGACAAGGTACAAGTATAATAGCTAAAAATATGCTCGAAGATATCCTACAGAAATCCAATGTACAAAATATTGAAATCATACCATTAGATTATACCGTGGCGGATGTCAATAGCGATGAATATATTCAAACCACAAAGGAATACGATGTAATAGCTTGTGTAGGAAGCTTTAAGCCCAACATAGACGTGCCTTTTTTTCATATTACAGAAGTATTAAGTGAGCAAATGAGAGCATCCTTTATAGGGTATATTGAAACTCAATTGGATTTTAGTATTAAAAATGAGGATTATACCAAGGATAAATCAATATATGAAGAGGCAAAAGAGATTCTAGAAAAGAATTTATTGTTTATAAATGTAGCCATGGCCATTGTATATATTGAGAAGTTCATCACTACTTTAAGTGAGAAATTAAATTTGGAAGATAAAGATACTATATTTGGATTGGCTGTTCACATGGGATGCCTGTTGGAGCGAGTACTTCAGAATAATAAAGTGGTTTTTGAAGGGTTGAAGGAATACAGGCAGCAGCATATTAAAGAGTTCAATTTGGTCAAGAAAGAGATCAGCCATATGGAAAAGATTTATCACATTGAGATTTCAGATGAAGAAATAGCCTATATATTAAAGATCATTCTAATTCAAAAGTAGATAATTATACAATTTTCTTACTAAAAAATACTTGGGGGAGTTCACCAAGTATTTTTATATTTTTTATAACAGTCTTATTGCCCTGGATTTCCTTTCCCCCATCTCGATATACTCAGCCTTCTCAAGAACCTTTAAATGACAGTACACAGTACTGGTGGATTTATAGTTGCATATCTCTTGAAGCTCTCTGACAGTGGGAGCGTATCCATTATCCTCATGATATTTTTTTATTGCTTTATACAAATTAACATGGGGGTCTTTCAATAGCATAACACCACTTCCTTATTTTTCACATTTTTATAAATTATACATAAATTATACACGAACTAATGTTCGATATCAAGGTATTAATTTCTTCAATTCTTTAGTACAATATAATTACCTGGTGTTCCTCCATAATAATTTGGAGTAAAGAAGATGATTGTATAATTGAAATTGAACAACTAGACAAATGTGGGGTGGCAGAGATGATAAAAGCAAAAAAAGAATATTATAAAATGGCTGAGGAATGTTTAAAAAGCTATAATCTAATAAGGGGGCATATTGAAGAACTGAAAAATGAGCTAAAGGAGATAGATATTGAGGATGGTATTTCAGCAGTAGATTATTCAAAAGCCAAGATCGGTTCAACTAATAGGATAAGAAGGGTAGCTGAGGAAACTGCCATAAAAAATATTACAAGAACGGATCTAGTAATGAAGCAAATAGAGCTTTATACATGCAAGTTAAATAGAATAAAAGAGGCTGTGGATTCATTGGATTCTAGGGAGGGGAAGATAATAAAATCCAGATATATAAAGGGTAAACAGTGGTATATAATAGCCGATGAAGAAAACTACAGTGAAAAATGGTGCAAAAAAATAAGGAATACCGCTATAAACAAACTTTCCTTAGTTTTATACGGAAAAAAGGCATTATTAGAAAATAAATTTTTAGAGGCCATATAAAGGACTGCTAAGGGAGTATCTTTTTAAATATTTATGGTATGTTTAATGATCTTTAATATTATTATATAATTGAGGAGAGTGTCTAACTCTTACTTAGCAAAATTATTATTAATACATGGGCTGTAGATAGTTTAATGTAAATATTAGGCCCTATATAGAAGGAGATTCATATGAAATATTTTTTGAAGGTATTTATGATTTCTTTTATTTTCTTCGTTCTTCTGGGAGCAGGGGGATTGATGGCTATATTTGAAAAGGATAAGGGTTCCCTAGAGGTTCATACTCCCGTAGTAATAGATGAAGATAAGAAGGATGAAGATAGTAAAGAATTAGAGGACAAAAACAAGCCCATAAAAATAACCTTTGCTGGGGATTGTACTTTAGGTATTTATGAAGGTTCTGCATATGCATATTCACTACCCTTTGTATTAGAAGAAAAGGGTAAGGATTATGGATACTTTTTTAGAAAAGTTAAGCCTGTTTTGGAAAAGGATGATTTGACATTGGTTAATCTGGAATCACCTCTTACTACCAGCACAGAAAAAAAGGATAAACAGTTTTGCTTCAAGGGACACCCAGACTATGCCAATATATTAAGGGAAGGCAGTATTGAGATGGTCAATATAGCTAATAATCACATATATGATTACTCAAAACAGGGATTTCTTGATACTATACAGGCCCTAAAAAATTCTGATGTACAATATTCAGGAGAAGGCTATATTACTTATTACAGCGTAGGGGATATAACCATTGCAAGTATAGGGTATCGTGGATGGTCAACCTACATAAAGCCCTATATTTCCAAGGACATAAAAGAAGCTAGGGATAAGGCAGATATAGTTATAGTTTCCATACATTGGGGAGATGAAAATAAGTATTATCCCAATAAGGTTCAAAAGACCCTAGGGAGATTTGCCATCGACGAAGGAGCAGATATAGTTATAGGCCATCATCCCCATGTGATACAGGGAATAGAAAAATATAAGGATAAATACATAGTATACAGCCTAGGCAATTTCTGCTTTGGAGGAAATAAAAATCCTAAGGATAAGGATACCATAATATTTCAAAGTGAGTTTACCGTAGTTGATAAAAGGATTACAAAGATGGAAGGAAGTATAATACCCTGTTCAATATCCTCAGTAAAAAATATCAATAACTATCAGCCAATTATCCTAGAGGGCAGTGAAAAGGAAAGGGTTCTAGACAGAGTATATGAGTATAGTAAAGGGTTAGAGTACGGGATATCCAGATAAGGCATATGAAAAAATAATCAAAAGGACGAGTAAGATGACTAGTTTATTTTTTGAATATGTCTAAATATAATAATGTACCCTATGGCATAGGCTTTTTTTAATCCTTTACTATAGAGTACATTTTATTTTATCCTATATCTAAAACTTTACAATCCCAATAGCATTTAAGAAGATAAGTAATAGAACCCACGGAGCAATATATTTTATGACTTTGTACCAAAAGCCATAGATACTGCTGTTTAATCTTCCGTTATTTGAAACTTCACCAAGCACAGCTTTCTTATTCCACATATAGCCCACTAGAAATGTAGTCATTAGTCCAGCGAAGGGAAGGGAAAGATTGCTTACATAATAATCATAGAGATCAAATAAATTTTTCCCAAACAAACTAAAGTCACTCAAAGAACCAAAACTTAAAAGTGGTGGAATTCCTATAATAAATACTGCCAAAGTAGCAAGCCAAGATAGTGACGACCTTTTAAAGTGAGGCAATCTCTCGGATAAGAAGGATACGGATACTTCTAGCATACTGATTGAAGATGTAATGGCAGCAATAAATAGTAAAAAGAAAAATAGTATAGAAAAAATTGAACCCATAGGCATTTTAGTAAATACCTTAGGAAGGGTTAAAAATACAAGACCAGGGCCTGCTTTAAGCTCAAGGTTAAAGGCAAATACAGCCGGAATGGTTACAAAACCTGCCAAAAGTGCAACAAATGTATCTGCCAGTGTCACCGATAATGCCGTTGTACCTAGGTTTACATCCTTATTTAAATAACTTGAGTATGTAATCATGCTTCCAGCACCTAAGCTAAGGGTGAAAAAAGCTTGACCTAGGGCATTGACCACGGTTTTTCCAGTGATAACTGAGAAGTCCGGCTTAAGATACCATATGACACCCGCCATTGCTCCTGGAAGTGTTACAGAACGTACTGCAATAACTACTAACAACAAGAAAAGTATGGGCATCAATATCTTGCAATACCTTTCAATACCCCCTGATATTCCCTTGGATACGATGAATGCAGTTGCAATCAAGAAAAATAAAGTTCCAGATACTAAATAAGTTGGATTTGATGTAATCATATCAAAGAAACTTGTACCACCGCTTGATATAAGTCCCGCATTTCCCCATAATGATTTTATGGCAAATAAAATCGTCCAACCACCTACAATAGAATAAAATGAAAGTAAAATTATAACGGCACTCATGGATATGTAGCCAACGAATTTAAAATTCTTATTGATTTTGCCATAGGATTTTACAACACTAGACCTGCCATTACGACCAATGGCAAACTCACCAAGTAATACACTCATTCCAATTACTAAAATAAAAAATAGATATATTAATACGAAGGCTCCACCTCCGTTAGATCCAACTTCCTTAGGAAATCTCCAAATATTCCCTAACCCTACCGCCGAGCCTGCTGCTGCCAGGATAAAACCAGTACGTGATTTAAAGTTGTCCCTAGATTGTTCATTCCTCACTAATTGATCACTCCTCTCAATTTTCTAAAGTAATAACTTTAGAGATATGGATTTTTCCATATCATAGGTTATCACTTTCTCTGAATATTATACTTAGTAAGGTTGTTTGTGTCAAAAAAATTCAATGTTGACAATGTATATGGTTCTTTCCGGCATAAATGGATTCTGTGTGACAGTAAGAAGGTAAGAACCACCATTTTGTCATAGACACAAGAAACCCTATATATTATTATCGATAAAATCCTTTATAATACTAGGCCACCACCCATTTATGCCCCACTCTTTTCCTAATCTCACGACTATTGTATTTTTCCTTGGACTTATATAAAGAATTTGTCCTAAAACTCCCATGGCAAAGTAGTCGTATTCTGCTTCGTTGATTTTATAACCCCACCAAAAACGTTTATAATATCCTTTACCAGTTGAAAACCATTTACCCCAAGGATGTTTATTATAATATTTAAAATAATCCCTCGGTTGATTCAAATTATTAATTTCTGTTGAGTCAAGTATCCATTTTTTATCTATAATTTGTTTTCCATTCCAAGCACCATGATTAACATATAGCCTCCCAAACTTTGCTAAATCAATAGGGGTACAGCTCAACCCACTTTCTAATTTGATGAACTTTTTTTCAATATCATCTATTGTTAAATGAGCAGGATATTCCATTCCAAGGGGGTCCCAGATTTTTTCTTCTAGAAATTCATTGATTGGAATATCTAAAATTTTTTCTAATAATAGGCTTAACAATAGTGGATGATAGTCATTGTAATGAAAGAAATCTCCCACTTTATCTTCAATTGCTATATTGGAAAGTAATGTTCTACAATCGGGATGAAAATACGTCTTTATTTCATCCTTCCAAGGGAAATAGCCTTCTTTAAATCTGATTCCTGATTGCATATTTAGTAAATTTTCTATAGTAATTTGATTAAATCCGTTATTAAGCCCAGATATGTATTTGGTTATTGGATTTTTTATACTACTAATACTTCCTTCTTGAATAGCAATTCCAATCAATGCAGAGGTAATGGATTTAGTTATAGAATAAAGTCTGTGGGCTTTATCCCTTTGATAGCCATTAAAATAGTTTTCTGATATTATGGTATCCCCGTTGATAACTAAAAATGCTGTGGTTCCTGATGCCAGCAAAAAATCCTTGAAACTTTTATTTTGAATCATATACTTTTCTACTATACTTTTCCCTATTGATTCTTTAAATTTAAAAGGAGACGAAGAACTATTTATGGATATGGAAGGAAAATGCTTATGATCTTCAATGGTTTGTTTAAATTTATTTCTGATACCATAAACTAAATATCTTCCAAGGTAAGAGTTGTTCAAGAATAACTTTTGTTCATCTATTTTTTTAAACATAACAGGTTCCATCCTTAATATTTTTATTTCGTAATTTATGAAAATAACCCCTAGCACCAAATCTCTAATTAGGAGGTTGAATACTCCTTATTTTATAATATTCCTTTTATTTTAACAATGAAAACCACAATTTTAAAAGCCACCATTTCTTTTTTACATATATGGGTGTGTTAATATCATATTGCAAAGCCGGTATATAAAGCTAAATGGGCTGATGAATAAATTAAAACAGCCGGAAAAGTGCCGGAAGTATGCCGGTTTGTGATGGATTTATATACTATAATTTAATATATAAGATAGTATCATATTCGTGGCGTTGCACGTTAAAAACGTATAAAAACATATTAATCTAACCACTTGGATAAAGCCTTGGTGATGTTGATGATAACATCATTCATGGGCTTTTTTACTTTGGTATATTTAAAAACTAAAATGAATTGGGGGAAGTGGGTATGAAAAAAATTTATTGTTGTGGCTAGAAACGGTAGGGTTAGAAAGTATTATTAAAATGATTTTAAGCAAAAGAGGAGGAGAATCAATGAGTGAGATATTATCACAGGTAGAATTAGGTAAAGTAACAATAGAAAGTAATCAAATAATAATAACATGGGAAGCAGTACCGGGAGCAACTGGCTACGATATAGAGATTGATGGGAAAATAGTAAACCATGGAAGCAGCACTATATTCAGTCATAAAGAATTACAGGCAAATACACAATACAGCTATAGAATCAGAGCTAAAAATGATAACGGCGTAGGCGAGTGGAGTGATCTAATAAGAGCAACAACACTTCCAGACAATGCAATAGTGATAACAACTAAGGAAGAGTTAAAGCAAATATCTAATGATATGACAGCGTTGTATGTATTGGGGAACGATATAGACTTAGAAAATGAGGAATGGGAGCCCATAGGAAGTAGTAGTGTAGCCTTTAGTGGAGAATTTGATGGAAGAGGATATAAGATAAAGAATTTGAAGGTGAATAAGGAAAGAGAAAGCTATATAGGACTATTTGGATATATTAATGGGGCAAAGATAAAGAACTTAAAAATAGAAAATGCAGATATAAAAGGAGTTTCTTATGTAGGATCATTAGTAGGTCAAGCAGAAAATAGTTGTAATATAAGCAACTGTACGGTGGAAGGTAAAGGTAAAATAAAAGGAATAGGAAGTGATATAGGGGGTTTAATAGGAAGGTGTTATGGAGTCTATGGGAAAATAGAAAATTGTTCCGCGAAGATTAGAGTAGAAGGATCAGGAAGTATTATGGGAGGATTAGTAGGTTCCATAGATGAAAGTGATGTATTTAAGTGCTATTCAACGGGGGATGTAATAGGTACAAGCTCAAGAATAGGAGGATTAATAGGATACGCAAATGCAGGCGAAAATAATGTGATAATAACAGAGAGTTATGGATTAGGAAATGCATCGGGACTAGATAAAGTAGGAGGATTAATAGGCGAGGTACGGAGCTATAATCATAGGAAAATAACAGTAGAGGATTGTTTTGCATTAGGTAATGTGACTTCAAGTGAGACTAACCGTTCGTATGCAGGAGGATTAATAGGAGAATTAGATGGGGATTCGGATAATTATAAAAGTATAGTAAGAAATAGCTACTCTACGG
>JAOASB010000045.1 GCA_025210375.1 Maledivibacter sp.
AAATCATATATAGTTAATATGAATGGCAATTCCTATAGACTAAAAGAAACAAAGCTTTGGCTTCAAAATCAATAATTTTTTTTACTCCCCTAGGGGAAAGTTTAATTAGAAATTAGGGGAATTTTCAATTGACAAATACAATTTTTCTCTTTAAACATGAATTCAAATAAAAACTTAGGGGCTTTATTACATACCCCTAAGTTTTTATTTATAAATCCATTTTATTTAGTACATCCCTTAACTTCTTTAAATCTTCCTTGGTCAGTGTTATGCCCTTACCCATCTTTTCATGCTCTGGAGCCCAGTCCCTAAGATCATACTTAGGTGTTCTTTCATTCCAGCTAATAAGATTTAGCTCTTTTGCCCACCCCTTTGGGGACTCAGTTAAAACTCCTATATTTTCAACTATTTCATATTTTATATTAGCCATATATTAACCTCCATATTCATTTAGTTTTCTCTAAATTCTTGTCAGTGTAAAAGTTCTTTTTATTAATTTTTTAGGCTACCATAATTATATACTATAAACTATTTATAAATAGTCTTACTATATCAGTTCCACTAACCATAGTACCAAGAACACTTCCTAGGTTAGCTAATACTACGACCAATAGGGTTCTAGTTACTTTATTCTTCCAAAATCCCTTGATATTTAAAATATCATCGGACAAGCTTTCAAACTCCTTTACGCTTGGTTTTCTAACTAAAACTTCGACTAGTCCTGCAAACCAACCAGCGGCAATGAGAGGGTTTAATGAGCTTATGGGAGCTGCTACAAAGGCTGTAAGTATAGAAAGGGGATGAGCAACTGCAATAGTTGCACCTAAAGCTGATAGGCTTCCATTCCAAAGTACCCAGCTTAAGACTTGTTTTACACCCATATCTTTATTGACAAAAAATGTATACCCTATCAAAAAAATAATAACTGCCGGTATAATCCACGAGATATATTTACCAATATTTCTTTGTTTAGGTAGTTTGCTAAGTTCTTTTAAATCATTTTCTTTGTATATCTCTTTCTTAACTCCAGGTATATGAGCCGCCCCTAGAACAGCCACTATTTTATTTCCCGGTGCATTTTTTATTTTTTGAGCCAAATATTTATCCCGCTCATCTACTAAACTAGTTTTTAATCTAGGCATATTTTTTGTCATTTCATTCAAAGCCGAATTTAGCATATCTTCCGATTTAAGTTTATCTAAATCCTCCTCGCTAATCTCTTCATTATCAAATACACTGTAAATTAGTTGAAATACTAATTTTGATTTATCCCATAGATTAAGATTTGCTAGTATCCTCTTGAAAGTCACATCTATATTTCTATCTGCTAGTACGATTTCAGCATCAACTTCCTTAGCTGATTCAATTCCCTGCATCATTTCTTGACCTGCTTTAACGCCCAGTTGTTTAGCTATCTTCTTCTGATAAGAAGCCATTATTAAATTTATTAAGAACAATAATGCTTTTTTTTCTTTAATAATCTTAATAATATCCATATTAGCCCATCTATCTTTATCAAATAGGGAATCATATCTTGATTGACAAAGCTCAATACAAACAGTATCGGGCTGTTCTTGTTCAATAATGTTCTTTACTTCCTTGGCACTATTTTGTGATACATGGGCTGTGCCAACTAAGATAACTTCTTTATCATCAAGGGTTAATTGATGTATGTTATCACTCATCATTAAATCATCATCTCCAATACTCAATTAATATTTACAAATACATTTGTTAAATCCCTTATAGATATGTACTTGAGGGAATTGCATAACTCTTACTTGGCACAATTGCATAATATATATGGTATAGCTTTGAGGATTTTAAAACTACATGTAGTAGATGGTTTTTATAGAAAGTAATTATGCAATTTGCTCTATTTGTAAATATTGCATATAATATAATCATATTTTATCAAATAGCTAAGTAGAAGTCTATTTAAAGTCTCTTAATTTAATTTCCAACTATAGATAAACAATATTAACATTTTAAATTTATTAGCCCTTAAAGTTATTTATCTATAATTGTTAAAACCGCTATTGCCTATATAATAGCGGTTTTAACAATTAGTTAGATTTATCCATGCAACTTCTTAATCTATATGTAGAAATCTAAAGATTTTCTATTTTTATCTTTGCTATCCTTCCCATTCTCATTCTTATTTGTATCTTCTATTTTGTTTTCCTTCTCTGCTGTATTATTTTCTTCTTCACTGGACCTTTTAATTTCTTCCTGAATTTCATTCCCGTATTTTCCCATATTTTTTTCTATTTTTTCTATTCTTCCTTCTATTTCTACAAGTTCTTCTATCTTATCAGAAACATTTGCCCCTCTAGATGAATCCGCTCCTATCTCAGCATTTTTGACACGGGCTTCTCCCTTTAAATATGTTCTTAATTTTGAAAACCCTTTAATCTCTGAATAAATATTATCTATCTTTGTTAAATGTTCAACCCTTGAAGAATCAACTCCACCCTTATTTTTATTATCCTTTTTCTTTCTTTCATCTATTTTATTTTCTTGCTTTTCAGTAGTTTCCTTTAACTCATCCTTTTTAGTAATACTTTCTAATTTAGCTTGCCGTATTTGAGAATCTATTTCTTGAATTTGTTTTTTTATCTCAGTAATTCTTTCCTGTTTAAGTTTATAGTCACAGTCACTCTCTTTTATCTTCCCTATTTGCTCCACTAATTTAGATTTTTGATTTTCAAGAGCTTGAATCCTTCTATCCTTAGAAGCCAACGGTTTTTTAGCTTCCATGGATTTTTTTTCCTTTTCTCCTACATTTCTATTTGATCTAATATTACTAGCCGAAATATGATATTGGCTAGATGAAATTCCTTTGATATCCATAATATCCCCCCAATTTAAATATTGTCCATATATATTATCGGACAATATAATGAAATTTTTGATATTTTTTTCTAAATTATAGCATAATATCCATTCGAGCAAATTACATAATTACCTTCTACAAAAACTATCTACCATATGTATTATGCAATTCTGCCAAGTAAGAGTTATGCAATTTCCTCATTCAATAGTATTAAAATTTAAAAATTTATATACCACTTAATGGGAAGAATCCAAGAAGCATAGTCAGCTAATCTATGTATCCCATTCAACAATCCACTACCTAAAATAATTGAAATTAATAGATACACTTGACTAGCTAAGCTGTAGCTCTTCTTAGAACTAAAACCAAATCCTATCAGTACAACTATTAGCCAAGTACAAAGGCTGTAAAACACAGTAACCAATACAGTAATAACAAAACCATATATCCCCTGTTGTTCAAAATATCCCATAGTGAAATATGAAACAATAAATCCAGGTATTATATTTAAAAGCACTAATATAAGACTGGAAACATAATACTCTATCTTCCTTAAACCACACAGCTCCAGTCGCATTATTATTCTTTTTTCTCTATCATCAACTATCATTTTTCCGAAACTAATAATCAGAAAAATGATGGTACTTGCCCAAAGACCTTTGAAAGCAATTTCACCCTTGGTCTCATTATCGGTAAGCAGACCTTTCCCATTATTTATATCCTCTATCCTTAAGGATAGTATTCTATTATTGTCTATTGATTCTTCAAATCTTTTTCTGAATTCTTCCTCGTTAAAATCAGAATCTAAATCACGAATCCTGCTAAAGGCATCTACATATAGCCATTTTCGCACTACAATAAGGCTTATCTGATCATTTATCCATTTAACGGCTGTAGAGTTACTTTCCTTATGGGAAATTAATGTATCATCAAATTTTCTATTCATAATATTATTATGAAATCCTTCTTTAATTTCATAAACTGCATCATATTTTCCTCTGGAAAGTCTCCTCAAGCTCTTCTCTAAGTCCTTCTCAATAGAAAGCTCTATCTCATCATATCCCTTTATATCATCTATAAGGGAAGCTGAAAGATCGGTTTTATCATGATCTATAATAGCTATACTATATACCTTTGATGGGCTTCTCGTTTCCCCATCAATATATGTACATATGAAAGAAATCAAAAGTGGGATTATAAAAATCATTAACAAATTTCTTTTTGTTAGAAACTCATTCCTGATTTTCATTTTTAATAAAGCATTCATTCCACATCCCGCCTTTTCCTATGTGAATATTTAATTAATATAATTAGCAATATGAAATATAAGGATATTACTAAAACTCTTTCAAATGTCAAAGTATATCCTAATAGCTGATGGTGTCCTATAGTTAATATATTAAACCTGCTTAATAATTTGAATACCCTATCCATAGAACTAAGTGGTAAAATAATTCCACTAGTAAATATAAGTAGTGAAAATACTATAAAAAAGCTTACATCCCTTATTGTGTCATTACTTATAGCTATATAGAATATTATAACTAACATATTGATAATGGCATTGAGCATAGTGGAGGATATTATAAACCTCAGGAAGACTCCTAAGGAAAAAGTATCAAAGTAAATTAAATATAATGTTTGGAATAAAATCAAAAGTAGGGTTGAAAAAGCTACCCCGGCAATTATTTTTGCAAAGTATACATGCCAAGGGCTAAAACCACTACTTAATACTCTTCTTATTCTCCCTTTATTGAAATCATCATCTATATCTATATGAAACATTATTGCACTTATTATAGCCACAATTATTAAAGCTGCAGAAAAGTAATAGTTAATCAATGCTGTCCCATAAAATTTATCCAAGTCCGTAGAATCCTCAAATACTCCACCCCTTGTAAGAAATGCACTCATATAACTTAGTGCTACCCTATTAAGTTCCTTTATTCTTCCATCAAAATCAAGACCTTCAGACTTCATAATATCCCAATATATCATTGCTCCACTTTGACCCTCATTCAATACTTTTACCAGGTTTTTCAAATAATCTGTAAGAAATCCTACGACTATATCTGAAGAATCTTCAATATATAAATTAAATGATGTAGCTTTGCCACTATTTAATAGTTCTGTGGTTCCTTCATCCACATGTATTACTGCTATAACTTCCCTTTGTTTTAGCATCTTAAGTCCACTCTCAAGGGTAGTCTCTTCAAAGTTAATTATTCCCTTTAGCTTATTTTCTGTTATATTTTTCATAAGAGTATTTACTTCAAATGAATTATCTTCCACAGCAATGGCTACCTTTGAGTGGATTTTAACTTCATTGTTTCTTGAAATAAAAATAAACATGTTAACAAATAGGATAAGTAATAGAATCAGTAAAACTACATTGGAGAGTTGGTTTAAAATTCGTTTCACTTCCATTTTTGTCAACATGCTTAATTTATTGTATTCAGATTTTAAATTTGATTTTATCATTGAAATCACCAAAATATTCTTTTTTTCCATTCTTTAATATTAGTAGCTTGTTACATGTATTCTCAATAAATTCAATTAAATGACTTGTAATAACTATAATCTTCCCCTGTTTTCCCATGGTAGATATGATGCTTTCAATATCTCTCCTAGCCATATAATCTACACCCACAACGGGTTCATCCATAAATACAAATTTGGGATCTCTGAGTAATCCTATCCCAATATTCACTCTTCTTTTTGTTCCCCCAGATAATTTAGATACTTTAGTATTAAATTGTTTCATCAAGTCTAAGGATTTGGATATATCTTCAATCTTATTAAGTACAACTTTTTTGTCACTACTTATAGCTGCACCAAACAACAAAAGATTATCCTTTATGGTAAGATCCTCATAAAGAGCTATATCTTGAGGCACATAACCAATAATTTTTTTGATATCATCATTATATAATTTATCATTAAGGTAATATGAAACACTTCCACTTGTGGATTTCATAATGGTAGCTAAAATTGAAATCAATGTGGATTTGCCGGCCCCATTAGGGCCGACAATACCTAAGACATCTCCATCCTCAAGCTTAAAGCTCACATCATTTAGGATGATCTTATTTTGTATAGTTTTACATAGATTGCTTACTTCAATCATTTAAATTCCCAATCCATTTAACATAAATGGTAGAGTCATTTGAATTTGATTTATCATCCCATCTATATTATTGATAATTTGCTCACTTTCCTCAGCAGGTAGTACCTTTGCTTCTTCTTTTATATCTGATACTAAGGCTTCTACAGCCTCTCCCCCAAATAATTCAGAGCCTAGGTTTTTTATTACCTCTTGGGCTATTTCTTGTGTTAACGCTTCATCATCTTTAAGCTTCATTAGATTAACTTTATCAGATTCTTCCTTTGGCGTACTAACTTTAACATCTTTGCCAAATGCATTATAAGAAACAACTTCTTTTATCTTTATGAATTCTGATTGCATACCCAATTCAATCTGTCTCATGATATGTTCTTTATCAATAGCTATTATACAATTACTGTCATATTTTTTAAGAGCAGCAAATTCTGGTTGTGAAGGGATTGATTTAAATTCACTAATCACTTCATCTATACCTTTCTCCCAGTTATTAGCTATCTCATCTTCCATTTCCTTTATTCCTTCATTAAATTCTTCTTCAGTTAATCCAAACTTTTCATAATCCTTGTTTTTAATCACTAGATCCTTAAATTCCTTAACTCTTGCTTCTACTAAAGCTTTTACAGCTGCATCCTTCTTAGCAATTTCAAGAATATCTGCATATACATCATATATATCTACTATATTGATGTTTAATTTATATTTAGTTACCTTCATTTCTTTTTGCTCACCATAAACATTTAATGCTATAGTATTATCTCCATCAAGCTTTTCAACCTTGCCTTGTAGGTAATCATAAATAACCTGCTTGTATGGTTGATAATTTTTGACTACAGCTTTATAAAGATCGTCTTCTTTTCTAATTAAATCTAAATACGCCTTGAAATCAATATCATTTAAATTGTAATCGTAGCCTTCTTCTTTTAGTACTTCGTTAATATCAACATATAATGATTTTTTATAAAGCTTAGGTAATTCTATCCCAAGCTCCCATGGTTTTAGGTAAAATTTACCATCTATCAATGTTTTTCCATTATAGTTCATTCCAAGACCTGCGTCCATTTTAAATAGTTCGTTACCTTCTTCAGTTATCATGTTAATGTCATAAAGAATTTCAAACTTTTTAATTAATGAGTTTGCAAATTTAGCCATAGCTTCTGGATCTTGAGACATATAATCAAATGCTCCTTGTTCCAGTGCTAATTTTTCATCAAGTTCAGCTGTAATGGAAACAGTTGCATTTGCGTTTGTTTCCTTTCCTGTTTTAATAGAACTGTGCATAATATGATTAATTGGGTCTTTGGTAATCATATTGTTCTTTACTACTGGGTAAATCCCTAGAGCAGCTACACATACTACAACTACTGCTAAAATTACTGCCATTGTTTTTTTATTCATTTTAAAATCCCCCTCTTTATTTGTTAGCACTTCGAAATGTAAATAATGCTTACATTTCATCTGTACCCAAATTCAACGTACTTACATATAATACAATTTTTGAATTGCTTTGGCAATGCTTTTAATAAATTATTAAGATTTGTACTTTCCTACAAAAACAGTTATAGGGATTTTATAAATTAATATAAAGATAGACCCCTTTCTCACCGAAATATATTATATAACTTAAACCTAGGTACCTATAGAAAGTCTAGGTTGCAAATGAGGGTGATGCTAATATGAAGGTTTCATCATTAAAAAAAGATAGAATTCGTACTAGTTTTGTAGATCGTAATACCTCTGTAAATAAAACCGATGCCGTTAAATCTGTCTCATCCATACCACCAATAAAAAACTCTGCCTATTATTCATCAGAAAATCATCTGATATTTTATGACCAGTTTTATGAAAATCTTAAGGAATTAAGGAAGGAGTATAAGAAATTTTATCATGATGAACAGCTCCTTGAAGATGCCATAGAAAACTTTGATAAGGATAAATTGCTTGATAGCATGAAAGCCTTAATATCAAATTATAATAATGCGATAAGGTCCTTGACCTCCTTTGATGAAACATTTGGCACTAATCAAGTAAGGAAAATACAGGGAATTCTCGTTGATTATGAAAACAAATTAGAAAACCTAGGTATATATATTATTGAAGGAAAAGAGCTTAAGCTTAATGAAAAAAACTTTATTAGAAATATAGAAAATAATGAACATGTGCTAGAATTTTTATTTGAACCTACTAAAGGAATCATATTAAAATTATTTTCTGCATTTAAAAATATCAGAATACCAAAAAGAAAAGCTTTAGAGAAATTATATGAAAATAGTAACTATACAGGTATGCTCTTAGATAATAAAACTTAGGAATGTAACTGTTTGTACAAATTTTTGCTATTCTAAATTTTATCCCTTATCAAGGACAATTCATTAAACCCAGATTATTTATAGTAAATTCAAAACTACTTGTATTTTTCAAACTTTCTATAAATAATCTGGGTTTAATCATTACATTTTTATCTTTTTGAATAATTCATTTTTCTTTTCAATAAGACCATTAACTTCATTTACTAGTAGATTATCTTTTTTATGACCTTTTTCCACAAAGTACATGGATATAGCCCCAAGCCCAACATGGTTGCCCACAGCCACACCCATCTGCATTATATAGATATCCCCCCTAAAGTCTGTCTCCTTTAAAATTTTATGCTTTAAATTTTGAGCTATTTTAATATCTGAAGTATAGCCAATTATAATAAAATCAGTGATTCTGCAATCATTTCTATCTATAAATTCATTAACATAATGGGAAAGAACTTTTTTGAGTCCCCTTTCTTTAGCAACGATTGATCCCTTTCCCTTTTGCATGCTCATTATAGGCTTAAGCTTCAATATCTTACCTATAAAGGCACTGGCATTTGTGAGCCTACCACTTTTGATTAAATGGGATAGGTCATCTACACAAAGAAAGTGCTTTACATTTGTCTTATAGTCCTCATTAAATGCTACTATTTCTTCAAAGGTAGCACCTGCTTCTCTTAATTTTGCACTTTTTAGAATTAACCACCCGCTTCCGTGACTCATGGACTTTGAGTCAACCACATGAATCTTAATATTTGAATTGGGATTCTCTTCAAAATAATATTCCTTAGCAATCACAGCAGATTGATAGGCCCCGCTAGTTCCACTGGACATACAAATACATAATATATCTGTATACCCTTCTTTAATTGATCTATATATTATATCTAAATATTCAGTAGGACTTGGCATTGCAGTAGTTGGATTTTTATTTAAATCCTCAATGATCTCATAAAAATCATTGGGTTGTATATCAATTTTATCCCTATACACCTTTCCCTCTATATTGATTGTTAAGGGAGCTAAACTAATATCATACTTTTCTAAAACTTCCTTTGACAGATCACAGGTTGAATCAGCCATAATTTTTATCATAAATAACCTCCAGTGATTAATTATTTAACAAAAAAGTAAATATTTGTCGAACATTGTCATTCGTTGGTTAGATAAATATTACCATAATTTTATATTAAATGTAAGTGGAACTTTCTATGCTCTATAACTTTAGTTTATATAAGAATGGCAATAAATATTTTACATTTACTTGAGCCTATATATATATGATGCATAATAAACTGATTTATATTATAATTGAGGAAATCATATTGTAAATTTTTTGATTTTGGGGGAGATGGGCATGACAATGAAAAGCTTTAGTTTAAAATCCAGGGATAAAATAGCCATTCATGTAAACAGATGGGCTTTACAAAATAATATTAAGCCTAAAGGAGTTGTTCAAATTGCCCATGGAATGGCCGAGCATATTGAAAGATATAGTGACTTCGCAATGGAATTAACCAAGAATGGCTACATTGTATATGGTAACGACCATAGGGGCCATGGAAGAACAGCAAATTCTCTTGAAAGCTTAGGATATTTTGCTGATAACGATGGATGGAATTTAGTAGTTGAAGACATGCACGGGCTCACAAACATGATAAAAAATGAGAATAGCCAGTTACCCATTTTTCTTTTTGGACATAGCATGGGATCATTTCTTTCAAGGTCTTATATTCAGAGATACGGTAATGAAATCAATGGAGTTATACTTAGTGGAACCGGTGGTAATACTGGAATTTTAGGTGATATAGGTATATTTGTAGTGAAAAATGAGATTAAAAAAGCGGGTAAAAAATTCAGAAGTAAAAAAATGGATAGGCTTTCCTTTGGAAGCTTTAACAAAGCTTTTAAACCAAATAGAACGGATTTTGACTGGCTAAGTAGGGACAATAAAGAAGTTGACAAATATATCAATGATGAATTATGTGGTAAAATTTTTACAACTGGATTTTTCTATGATATGCTGACTGGTATTAAAAATTTAAACAAAAAAGAAAATATCAAAAGCATACCAAAGGCATTACCAATATATTTTATCTCTGGTGACAAAGATCCTGTGGGTAAAAACACTAAAGGAGTTCTACAGGCCTTTAATTCCTATAGGAAAGCTGGAATTAAGAATATAAAATACAAATTTTATAAAGATGCTAGACATGAAATACTAAATGAAATAAATAGAGAGGAAGTTTATAAGGATATAATTGAATGGTTAAATGAACATTGTTAAAAACAAAACCATATGATGATGCTTTTTCAATCTAAAAACTAGTATCAATACAAAACCGTAGCAATCCACACAAATCTGTATTTTTTGCTGCGGTTTTATATACATTTCCCAAAGTTAAAGTCTATACTAAAATCCCTATATGTACAAATTTAAATGAAATTTCTATATAATTAAAGTAGTCCTACTACTTAATAATCTCTACCATATCTCCATTTCTAAGTCCAGCGGCATTTCCCTCTTCTAAATCAACATGAATTTCTAACGCATAGTTTGACTTTACCCTAGCTAGAACATTTTCAAAAACTAGACCTCTTTTTCCTTCAACACGTACCTTAACTATATCCTTATCATTAATTCCAAATTTTTCTCCATCACTAGTATGCATATGAATGTGTCTTGCAGCAGCAATAATACCTTCTTCTATTTCAACCTCACCCTTAGGCCCTACTATTTTAGCTCCTGGACTTCCTTCTAAATCACCGGAATCTCTAACTGGAGGCTTAACTCCTAATACAAATCCATCAGCAAAAGATATCTCAGCTTGAGTTTTATCCCTTGCAGGACCTAATACTCTCATCCCTTTAATTGTCCCCTTAGGACCTACTAGGTCAACTTTTTCTTCACATGCGTATTGTCCTGGTTGTCCAAGATCCTTAAATCTTGTTAATTCATGGCCTTCCCCAAATAACACCTCAATATGCTCTTGGCTTAGGTGTATATGACGGTTAGATAGACCAACTGGAACTAAAATCTTGCTCATGTTTCTTCCTCCTTCAAACAGTTATTGTATACATAATACATTAAATATTATGATATAATTTTTACGCTATGTCAAATAATTATTACAGAACTATAATAAATTTTATAGTTCTCACTATATCATCCTTCTTTTTATAGCCCTAACTCACATAATCCTCTTCCCATATTATAGGCTTTTTCTAAAACATCACTTCTGTTGGCTACAGAAATATTATCAGTATTATCTATGAGTAAGGACTCAACGAACTTTGTCCCAGCGGCTTTAAAAAACAAATCAGCTACTTTTACAGCTCCTATAAAGCCATCTTCTTTTTGCCTAGATCCAGCAGTACATATTAATAGCCCTATCCTATTTTTTTGTGTGTTAATCATCGGCTTCTTTAAAATAAATTTACTAGCCCAAAGGGCATGACAACGATCAATCATTAGTTTACTAATACTACTTACTGAATTAAAGTATAATGGCGAAGCTAATATTATTATATCGGCTTCATCAAATTCTCTATATAAGCTATTCATATCATCATTATATATACAATATCCTTTTTCCCCACAACTATAACATCCTATACATGGATTGATCCTAAGTTTCACTAACTCATATTTTTTTATCTTATTATTATGCCCCTTGAGGCCTTCTATAACCTTTCCTAATAGTATATCCGTATTTCTATTTGTTCTTGGACTACCGAGCAATGCTAATACCCTCAAATTTCTAACCTCCAACAAAAAAATCTTACATAATTCCATGTCATTCATAGAAGATTTAAAGCTACTTGCACTTTTTCAAACATTCCATGAATAATCTGGGATAAATTTCTTCAACTTTAAATATACTATAACTAATGCATATTTCCAAGCCTTAACAAAATCATTCCCAAAATAAAATTTATTATGTTGAAATAATAAAATCAGTATTTAGTTGTTTGATATTTAATTTTTGGGATATATATAGAATATACAAATTGAATTTAAAATAATGGAGGTTATATAATGAAAACATTAGGTCAATTTTTACAAACTGGAGATTGGAAAGGTGAGAAGCATGTTCCTGTAATACATGCACCAGAAAAAGTTACTGCTGGTGAAGGTTTTGATTTAAAGATAACTATAGGTGATGAAATCAAACATCCAAATACTTTAGAGCATCATATCTCATGGTTTAAAGTATTTTTCCATCCAGAAGGAGCGAAATTTCCTGTTGAAATAGGCAATTATAAATTTACTGCCCATGGAGAAGGTCAAATATACGATGAGCCAGTTGCATTAACAAATGTTAAGCTTAATAAATCCGGTACAATATATGCTTTAAGCTATTGCAACATCCACGGTCTTTGGGAAAATTCTAAAGAAATAGTAGTTGAATAAAACAAAAAACCCCTTGTGTTAGGGGTTTTTATTATCTAATGACCTCAAGAATCTTGGAACTTTTTAGAACTACAAAAGGCGCTTTTAGCGCCTTTTATTATGCCATAGCCTTTTCTAATTTATTGAGATGCTGCAGTGGAAAATGTTTTAATAGATCCTTAAACTGCTCAACTGTCAATCCTGAAGTTGTAGTGTAAATCCTTATTTTTTCATCTACTCCTGCATTTATAAATTTCTGTTTTATAGCTTCAAACTCAGATGTTGTAGCCATATAATCACTCCTCAAGATTTTTTTAAGCATTATTATTATTAGTGCTTTGGAGGATTTTATACTATAGAAATTTATTAAGCTAAAGTGGTTCATATTTAATACATAATGTATTGTAATTGATTATACAGCATTTTAAATAAAAAGTGCAGCTTTAGCACTATTATTTACTGTAAACCTCTTGCTTTAATGAAGCTATATATGGTAGATTTCTATATTTTTCTGCATAATCAATTCCATAACCAACGATAAATTCATCTGGAATTTTGAATCCTATATAATCAACATCGATATTTACTTTCCTTCTCTCTGGTTTATCAAGTAAAGTACAGATTGATATGCTTTTTGGTTTTCTAGACTTTAAATTTTCTAATAAGTATTTTAATGTCAAGCCCGTATCAATAATATCTTCTACAATTAAAATCTCTCTATTCTCTATACTAAAATCTAAGTCCTTATTTATCTTAACTACACCGGAACTCTCAGTAGAATTTCCATAACTTGAAACATCGATAAAGTCAACAGTAACGGACATATCAATTTTTCTTACTAAATCACTAAGGAAAATATTGGCGCCCTTTAAAACGCCTATAACAATTATGTCTTTTCCTAAATAATCTTTGCTAATTCTTTTTCCGAGTTCTTCTACTTTTTCTTTGATTTTTTCCTCTGAGAATAAAACCTCTTTAACATCATTCTTCATTTGCGACACCATCCTTTTAATTACTACAAATATAATAATATCATAAAGACTACATAAATTTTATAAAATCTTTATAGAAACAAATTTCTTAGTTCAATATTTATTTAAATCATTCATCCCTATGGTCTTTAATATCATAATCCACATTGTCAATAATATTTTCTTTATCCACTCTTATACTTTCCCCATCTTGTTCTACTATATATTTGTCTAATTCACTTGAAATTAAAGATATTATATATACAGCTAATAATGCATCATCTATAAATCCAAATCCAAGCACAATCTCAGGTACTAAATCCAGAGGAGAGAATACATATATTAGCATTGATACAACCATTATTTTCTTAAATATGCTCACGTCTTTATCAAGTAAATACTTATATAAAACTGATATTCTTTTAAAAAATTTTATAATAGCCTTAAAATAATTTAAACTACTATATCTAGCATAATATTTCCTTTTAATAAAAAATCCTCCTTTCCAATATATCAATTTATACCAAACAATGGTGCAATCCTATTTTAGATCTATTATTATTATTCACTATATTTAGAAATTATCCTTCAATTTTTTTAATAAGAAGATCACATAATTGTGACCTAGATGAGCTAAATAGGGCATACAAAAATGAGAAATAGGATGACTAGTTTATTTTTTGAACATAACTAATACATAGGTCACGAAAATATTGAGAATAATAAAGTATGAAATTGCAGGCTTTTTAGTAATATCGTATATAATTTACAAAACCCGAAGATTAGGAGGATTATCTTATATGGCTGAAAGATTAGTTGGAGGAAAAGCTCCAGATTTTGAAATGAAAACTGCATTAGGGGATGGAGAGAATTTTGGTAAAGTAAGTTTAAGTGACTATAAGGGTAAATGGTTAATTTTGTTCTTCTATCCATTAGACTTTACTTTTATTTGACCTACAGAAATCACTGGGTTCAGTGATAAATTTAAGGAATTTGATAAATTAAATGCTGAGGTTTTAGGTATAAGTACTGACAGTATTTTTTCCCATAAGGCATGGATGAATACACCAAGGGATAAGTATGGTCTAGAAAAATTAAAATTTCCATTAGCTTCTGATATAACCCATCAGGTTGCTAAAGATTATGGTGTTTATGTTGAAGAAGAAGGTATTGCTATAAGGGGTTTGTTTATTATAGATCCCGATGGCAATATTAAATATCAAGTAGTTCACGATTTAAGTGTAGGTAGAAGTACATCTGAAGTCTTAAGAGTTCTTAGGGCTCTTCAGACTGGAGGATTATGTCCTCTAGAATGGGACGAAGGAGACGAATTGCTAGAAGTGTAGGTACCATTAACAATATAAATTGAGCCCACATCATTTGTGGGCTTGGCTTTATTCTTCGTTGAAAAATTTTTCTAGATATTGTAATACCAATTCCTTGGCATTTTCATTGATTATATCAACTTTTATTCCTTTAGCCTTAGCTCTATCCACTATGAATCCTGCTGTTGAGGTGTAAAAAGAAGTTCCTATGACAATCACCGCATCAGCTGAATCTACTATATCCATAGCTTCCATATAGCCTGGGATCATATCTCCGTATAGCACCACGTTGGGCTGTAATATTTGATTACAATCTGGGCAATAAATTGAATCATATACTTTGTCAAAATCATATTCTTTATTACACTTTGGACAAAATACGTATGTAAGATTCCCATGGATTTCTAAGACCCTCTCACTTCCGGCCCTATTATGTAGAGAATCAATATTCATAGTTATAATTGGCACATCGTATTTAGCCAATGCTTTATGGGCTTCATTTGGTTTAGCTTCTCTTATCTTTCTTCTAAATTCCTTTAGTATGTCATAAAAGTCCTTGGGATAACTATCAAAATAACTTCTACTAAGTTTTTCCCTTAAGTCTCCAAGCTCTACAAAGGTAGGTATCCCACTGTCCCTTGATACACCTGCGCCAGTAAATGCAACTAATTTTTTCATTGTAGCACCTCCTAAGCCTATTTTGTAATCTATATTAATATTAACCAAGCAATAATCCTATAATATGGCCACAGTCCTATATAATTTCCACAAATTATATCAATATCCTTTATAATCTTATATAAAATATGCTGTTAATACCCCGGCATTGTTGAAAACTGTAACATTTCCATTATTTCCACGGTAATAATAGAAATGTTTACTTGTATTATATATTAACCTCAACAAAAATAGATATGCATTTAGAACGTATCCTACGACTTTTATGCATATCTTATCAAATACTTTATTTACTATGAAGAAATTGTATGAATCTTACTTGGTTAAGCCTAATATACAAATATCATACTTGATTTAATTGCTTAAGATATAAGCATATTTGATAATACAGCTTTGAGGATTCTTAAATTATATATAGTAAATAGTTTCTATAGAATACAACTATACAATTTGCTAATTTGTTATTTACTCTCAGATTCTTCTTTTAACAAATATTTTAATATTTCTTCCTTAGCAAATTTCAAATGATTTGAATTTGCTTTCCAAGCCCTTTCAAAATCTTTTTCTTTTATACCTTCAAGAATTTCCTTATGTTCTAAAAAGGATTCTTTAAATCTTTTCTTACTATGAAGTGAAATGATTCTAAAGGGCTGCATCAAAGAAAAGATGTTTTTGATTGCATTATAAACCACCATGTTTTCACTCATAAAGATTATCTCATTATGCATATTTACATCCACCTGACAATATGCATGAAGATCATTGGCATTGTATGTATCTTCTAGTTCTTTTAGGAGTTCATTTATTCTATTAATTTTTTCTTCCGTAAGACTTGAAATGGTTTTATTTATGGAATACTTCTCGATCATGCTCCTAAATTCAAATATATCAATGATATCTTTATTACTTAATTTCTTAACAGTTATGCTTTTATTTGGAATACTCTCTAAAAGTCCCTCGCCAATAAGCTCCTTTATGGCCTCCCTTACAGGTGAACGACTAACATTTAAATCCTCCGCAATTTTCTTTTCTTGTAACTTTTCACCCGGTTTAAAATGTCCATTTAAAATATTGTCTTTAATCACATTGTAGACTTGTTCTTTTATTGTAGTAATTTGATTAATCCTATTACGTTTTAAAACCATTTTACTTCTCCCCTGTTTAATTTTTTCTCTATACACTATTGTATCTATTATTCACAAAAAAGTAGATATAGGAAATTGCATAATTATAACATGGCACAATTGCATATGCGAATATCATCCTTAATTTGAATATTTAAGATATAGCATATTTGGTGGTACGGCTTTGGAGATTTTAAAACTATATGCAGTAGATGATTTTCACAGAAGGTAATTATGCAATTTGCTCAATATATAAATATAGTTGTCAACATCTATAAATATTGACAACTATATTTTATCATAAACCTATGTATATATCATAACAACTATAACTAAATGTATATAAATTATTTTTGCCGATATAATATTATCATCTATATATAATTATACTGAATATATTTTCTAGAAAAATATTGAATTTGCTAAGATTAGTAATATTGAACCACATACGGGTATAATAGCCGTTCCAATACTCCATGTCTTTAGGCTTGTCTCAACTTCCATTCCAGAAAAACGAGTTACAACCCAGAAGTAACTATCATTTGGATAGGATATAAACATTGAAGTTGTACAAAGTGCCAAGGCTGCTATCAAAGGATTTAGACCAAGTGTAGGTAACATTGGAGCTAATATAGATCCTCCAGTAATCATGGCAACAGTACCTGACCCCTGTGGTATTCTTATTAAAGCCCCAATCAAAAGTGGTACAAGAATCACTGGTATACTTAGGCCAACTATATATTCAGCTATTGTACTACCAATATTAGTTACCCTTATTACATTTCCCAATGCTCCTCCAGCCCCTGTTACTAAAATAATTAAGCCTGAGCTAGCCATTGCACTCTCCATAATCTTCATTGAATCCTTCTTAGTAAGATTTGAAGCTAAACCATAAACACTTATTAGCAGTCCTGTAAATACCGCTACAATAGGATGTCCAATAAGCCCTATAACATTCATAGCAGGACCCTCTAAGCCTACTGCCTTTGATATGGTATTTATAAGAATCAAAATAACCGGTACAACTATTGGTGCAAATGAAATCGCAACCCCTGGGAGTTTAGTATCATCATGGGAATTGAAGAAATCACTATTCTCTAAAACCTCACCTTTTTGATGTTTATCTAAAACAGCACATGCCACCTGCTTCTTACTTTCCTCTAAATTACCGAAATCAGCATTTGCTTCGGGTATATGATCAGGATACTTTTGTCCCACATATCTAAAATAGAAGATTGAAATTATAAATAAAGGAATAGATAGGGCTAGCCCGCCTAAAATCATCATACCCAAATCAACTCCGAAAAATCCTGCGACTGCAAGAGGCCCTGGTGTTGGTGGTATTAGAAAGTGAGTAATATATAAACCCATTCCTAAGATTCCTCCTAACCCAACCATGGACTTTTTAGTTTCTCTAGAAAATGCCTTAGCAAGCTCTGATAAAATAACAAATCCGGAATCACAAAAAACAGGGATTGATACAAGTAAACCAGTTAATCCTAAAACTACGTCGGCACGCTTTACTCCAACAATTTTTAGAACACTTGATGCCATTCTTTTGGCCGCTCCACTTATTTCAAGGAATTTACCCATTATACATCCAAAGCCAATTATAATACCTATATGTCCTAGAGTATTTCCAAATCCTCCAGAAACAGCTTTAAGAGTATCTCCCGTTGATAATCCTGAAAAAAGTCCTACTAAGATAGATACTATAACTAGCGCCGGAAATGCATGTATTTTAGTTCTGATTATTAAAAATAACAATATTAATATACCAACTATCAATCCAATTATTGAACCCATCAAAACTCCCCCTTAGTGTTTAGTATCTTATAAACCCCTCAATTCATTGAATCATAACCTTTATATAACAGGTCCTAAAGTATATATATCCATGGATTTAGTATATCTAATTGCTTCTCCCTTTGCTACTTCCCCCGATGCGACTCTTAATAACTTAGCCAATGCCTCTTCCCCTACTTCTTCTATTGATTTTTCTCCAACTATAATTTTCCCTGCATTTATATCCATATCATTACACATTCTATCATAGGTTATTGGATTACCACATATCTTTATTACAGGAACAACAGGAAATCCCTGTGGGGCTCCACGTCCTGTGGAAAACAATATAACCTGTGATCCTCCAATAGCCATGGCAGTCAACACCTCTATTTCTCTTCCCGGTGTATCTTTAATCCATAACCCGTTTCTACAAGGCTTCTCTGTATATTCTAAAACCCCTTCTATTTCTTTAGTTCCTGATTTTACGATAGCACCTAAAGACTTTTCCTCTATAGTACTAAGTCCTCCTTCTATATTTCCCGGAGTAGGTTGTCCTTTCCTCATATCAACTCCAATAGCCTTTGCTCTATTTTCCATATTATCTACTATTCTTTTGATATCCTTAGCAACTTCAGGGGTTTTTGCTCTCCTTTGAAGTATATGCTCAGCACCGATGAATTCAGTAGTTTCACCAAATATCACTGTTCCACCAGCCTCTACAATTCTGTCAGCAATATATCCAATTACAGGGTTAGATGCGATCCCAGATGTGGTATCTGAAGCTCCGCACTTAATCCCTATTGTCAATTTTGATATATCTACCTCTTCTTTTTGTTGTCCAGCAATCTCTATAGCCAGCCTCTGAGCTAAATCAATACCCCTTTGAATGGCCTTACTGGTTCCACCTATTTCTTGAACATTTACTCTTTCAACAGGTTTGCCAGTTGCCCTTATCTCTTTTTCCAATCTATCGGTATCTACACCTTCACAGCCAAGACTTACGATAAGTACTGCTCCAACATTGGGATTTTCACCGATTTTAATTAGGGACTCGGTCACTCGTTCTAGATCAGGAGGGGTCTGACAACATCCTTGATGATGCAATATTCCTTCCGTCAAATTAGTAGCGTGAACAATATTTTCTACTACTTCATTTACACAAACAACAGCTGGGATTACAGCAACATAATTTCTTGTACCAACAGATCCGTCATTTCTTACATAGCCTTTAAATTTCATTATTTCCTCGCCCCTTCTTTCTCCCAGTCTCCACGGCCTCTAATACTTTCAATATTATGTACGTGAACATGTTTACCTACTTCTATATCTATTGTTGCAATTCCAAGTCCCTCTCCATATTTTGTTATCTGCTCACCTTTTTTTATTTCCTTTAAAGCAATCTTGTGTCCATAGGGTATATTTTCTAAGACTTTTACTACTGTCTTTTCTCCTTTTGAATCAATGACATCTATTTCGCTGTTCCCTTCCACTTGTCCAAAAATTGTTGCGACATTATCTATTTCATTATTTTTTATTCCCTTAGTTCTTTCCTTATTCATTTTTTTCCCTCCTTTATCATAGCTTTAGGTTATGCTCTTATCTTACAATAACTGATACTCCATCTGGTATTACAGTTGCAGAAGCGTTGCAGCCTTTCATTTGATATGCCATTTCTAATGCTTCATTTATGGACGCAGCTGGAATGATATTCATTTTCCTTATTAGGTCATGATCTAGGTAATCTGTTACCAATATTAATTTGTATTTCATTAATATGTTAGCAAATTTTTGAACACACCACTGTTCAGAAATCGTTTCCTCATCGGGTATGCTTTCAATATATTGCAATAGCTGCTGAGGACTTCCTTTTAACATTAAGGTTCCAAAGTTTTCTCCACCTAATCCATCAATACAGGAAGCAACCATTATGATAACTCCCCCTTCATTAGCACATTCAACTGCTGCAGATATTGCTTTCGGACATTGATATAAATTTTGATCTAAAGGATATCCACCATTTGTTGTAATAACTATGTCTGACTTTATCTTATCTACTCCTGATAATTGATCCATAAACTTACATCCTTCTAAATGGGCATCATTTACATCTCCCGCCACTGCATTAATAATTTTTTTATCTGAATCTAAAATAACATTCAATATAAAATCTACTCCTGCTTTTCTTGCAGCATAAATCATATCTTCGTGTATAGGATTACCCTTTAAAACCCCTGTTTTAGCAAGTGGATGGGCTATGGCCCTTGCTGAATGATTAGCATTTACTGTCTCTTCCGATGAAATTCCTGGCAAAATACTCTTGCGTCCCCCGGAAAATCCTGCAAAAAAATGGGGTTCAATAAAGCCTTCGCAAACTAATAGGTCCGCTTCAACAGCAAGATGATTAATACTACATGGTCTTCCTGACGGTAAATTCCCTAGTTCTACCATATCTTCACACTTAAAAGCATCATGTATTACCATTTTTTCATTATTTACTATTTCTTCTCCATATTTTTTAATCATTTCATCCTTTGTTGTGGCTCTATGTAATCCAGTTGCAATCAATATTGTGATATCTGCATTTTTATTACCCTTTCTAATTTCCTTTAAAAGAATAGGTAAAGTAATATGACTTGGAACGGGTCTTGTATGATCACTGGTGATGATTAGCACTTTCTCTTTCCCGATTGCAATATCCCTAAGTTTTTGAGAATTTATTGGATTTTCCAGTGCTTCATTAACTATAACTTGCTCACTCTTGTTTACCTTATATTCTTCTGCATTCGACACTAATATGGCTTTCAGATTCTTTTCATCGATATTTAAGTCTATATGATCTCTGTGATATGGTAATTTTATTGTCTTCAAAATATCACCCCCTTTTCAAAGTAAATATATGGGATCGAACCCCAATTATAATGTATACATTATAATTTATAATATATACATTATAAATTTAGTATAATCCCATCTAAAATTAAAGTCAACAATTGCAGAAGAACTTTTGGAAAATTTTTAATAATATTCTAAGAACTTTTAAATTTTTTCTTAGAAACTCCATAATACAAATTTGGGATATAAAAAATGACAAACAGGATAAATCATCTTCAGCAAGATTTAATTTTATCTTTGCTGAGGATTTATCAATTTGTCACTTTCAATAATGTTTTTATTAAGTTAAATTGATGACATTATTATGAATCTCTATAACATGTTGAGATATTTGTTGTAGCCCTATTGCTTGATCATTAGTTGTTTGAGAGTTCTTATGTACACCCTTTAAAGTTTCTAATATGGCAATTTTAATTTCTTCTATAACCTTATTGATATCCTTTAGGGAATTAGATGTATTTATGGAAAGCTTTCTTACTTCTTCAGCCACTACAGCAAATCCACGGCCATGTTCTCCACTTCGTGCGGCCTCTATAGCAGCATTCAATCCTATTAAGTTAGTACGGTCTGCAACGCCTTTTATAAGACTTAGTACATTATTAATATTATTTACATTTAGGTCTAATTTTCCTACAGTTGATTCTAAGTATTGACTAGTACTAGCAATCTCTTCCGCTCCAGCTGATATCTCTTCAATAGCAGCTGATATTTCTTCTATCTCATCTGCAACTTGATCAATAATTTTTTGCTTTTTATTGGTAAGCTCATCTTTTCTGATCTCTTCGACTACTATTATTGCCGCCATTTTTTGCAGTGTTTGAACTTGGTCAGGATCTCCGGAAATTCCAATACACCCTATTCTCCTTCCATCCATATCTATGGGCCCTGCATATCCTGGAAGGGCTCCTTCCATTTTGTCTGCCATTTCCTTTGTTACATAGGAACATTCAATTTCTCCCAACATTACTTTCCTTACGACGGGATGTATAGTACCTAATCTATGGGGCTGGGTTGTAGCTATTATTTCTCCATTTTCACCAATGAACTGAATATCACTATTTGACACCTCATGTAATATGTTAACAATTTTTTCAGCTAAAGCCTTAGGAACTTGATGCTTCCATGCCATAATTATCATCTCCTATATAATCAGGATTATTATTTAGCGAAACATAAATTGTTATATTATATATTTTTTTCTGAAACACTCCCTTCCTATATAATTGCATAATTTATAATGTATAATTTATTCATTCTTTTTTAAGTTTATTGCTTTTTTTTATTAAAGTCAACATTTTTTTCAATACTTGGTAATATTTTCTCAAAATTAATGTAAAATAGAAACACCTAACTTAAAAGCAGGTGCTTATATAAAAGCTATAAGGGCAAATCTATACTATTCTTCCCACTACCTTATACCCCTATTCTTTTAAATCTAAATCCCATAATATTTCCATCAACTCAGATTCATACATCCTTAGGCAAAATAGTATTATATAATCATATGCCACTCATCAAAAATCAGATTATTAATAGTCCCTAATATCTTCCTCTGCTATTAATGACTGTACTCGATATATAGTAACGGTTTTAGGTAACAAATTCTCATCATATTCAATATCATAAAGCATGGCAATTAAAACATTATCCTTTATACCAGAAAGGATATTATACTCTAATATCTTGTCACCAAACTTATTATACTCGTAATTAAAGCTCGCAATTTTCTTACCCTCTTTCTCACGTATACCCTTGATCAATAATTCATTTTCATAATAGAAAGTGGTTGTCCCCGTAACTTCTCCATCTACATTGGCAATACTATTTTTCAATATATTACCATCATCATCTAGATATGCAGTTGAGATAAAGGATATACTACTGTCTGAATTGTAATGTGTTTGCATTTCAGTCTTATCTTCATAAGAATACTCTATACTGGTTTCTAAACCACTTTCATGAACAGTTTTCTTTTTTATCAACAGATTATCTTCGTAATAATAGTAAGTAGTAAACCTTAATTTGCGATTTGAATATCCTCTATCTTCAATCACTTTATTATTTTCATATAGAAGCTCAATACGCGTTTCCGAATTATCATTTGCAGTGATTTTTTCAATAATATTCTCATTATCATCATATGTATTTGTAATCTTCGTAACTGACTGGATATCATAAGAAATTCCATCGATTTCTACTTTACCATCTTTAATTACTTCTTTATATGTTTTTATCTCATGGGTGGGTGAACTTTCAACATTGTCATGATTGCCTTGTTCACAACTTGTTAGTAATATTAATAAAACTAATCCTAATAATAATTTCTTCACGTTGTACTCTCCTAAAATGTATTATATGATATTTCAAAGTTCTCTTTTCTCCTAATAATTTGAGAATTGAATACCAATCTTCCCATAGAATATGATCAAATGCACTCAGCATCACATCCCCCTATAGATGCTGAGTGTAGTTTTTTTAACCGCATACCCAAAATTCTACCCATCAGCTTTGCAGCAAAATTATATATATATTAGGTTAGATATCATTACCAGTATCTAATCATATTAACTTCAAATTTAGAGAAAATATAGATATTTTTTATTATATTAATGTTCTCATGTTTTGTCCTCGAACAATTTTTTAGTGTTTTTGCCCTCTTTTCATCTTTCTTTATGAAATAAATTCATTATGAAATCAATAAAGTCATGCCTACTAAATTTCTTAAATTGGTTAATAATTAATAATAATAATTCTGCAGTTTGGACAACAATAGGCTGATATACTTTGATAACGAAAGAATAATGAATCAGATACTACAATTGCATTGTTATTAAATAATGATTTAAATACTGATTTATTATTATCCTCATTAGGAATCCACTTAAGTTTATCTGAGAATTTCAATGTACCCAATTCTAATTGTTTACCACATGACGTACAATTCAATATAACTCCCCCGATCTATTAATATCTAATCAATATTAACTAAACGCTTTAGCTCTATCCAAGCAGTTTAGGTTTTATAATTACTTATTATACCGATTTTTCTTCTTTAACATTTAAACAAGGTTTCTCTTATTTGATTAACTATTTCATCATTACAATATTTGATTCTCTAAGTCAAACCAATTATCTGTTAACCACATTAATTCTTCAGCAAATCTTTTTACTTTTGGTGATTCATCTTTAATAAAGACACTACTTCTTATCCACCAGGTGACCTCTACAGTCCATAAAAACCTTAAAGCTTTAATTGCATCTAAGATAGTTAACGGCAAAATTAAATTATAACCATTCACAAATTCATTTATTAGTGATTCATTTATACGCCTATTATTATATGTAAAGGACATAATTGCTCTTCCTATATCTTGATATTGATAAGAATAGCAGTTTGTATCAAAATCTAAAATTGTGATATCACCATTAACATCAAATAATATATTATCAACTGCAAAATCAGAATGAGTAAACCCTTTTAGAATATTTATAAAAAATCCATCCTCAATACTATCAATAATTATTTTTTGTTTCTTAACAACCTTAATGTATTGCGATAAATTCAATTTTTCTGCCTCATTTAACCGCGATTCATAATTGTCACATAATACTTTAGGATAATTTTTAAAATGAAAGACTTCATTTTCTATTGAAATACCACTAAAGTATTTATGCATTAAACCGCACATTTCACCAAGTCTACACATTTGTTTATTGCTAATTGTATCTGCACTTTCTAAATGTCCATTACAAAATTCCATTAGCATATACCATATATTAGGCTTAGGAGATTGTATTATTTTATTGCTGTATGAATAAATGAAAGGGCACTTAATGCCTTTATAATACAGAATCTTTTGTCTTTGTAAAGCCTTTTCAACAATGCTGATTTTTTCACTAGTATAACGTTGATTGCTAAACTGTTTTATTAGGAAATCTCCTCTATCAGTAATAATATGCCATTTTAAATTTAACCAACCACCACAGATTTTTCTATAGCTTATTATTTTAAATTTAAATATTTTTTCTGCATCTCTCGTTATAATATTGAATATATCCATATCATTCAAGCATATCACTCCAAATTATATTATTGAGATTCTAATATCTTAGATAATTTTCCTCTCATTTAAAATAGTTTATTTGAAGAAATGGGTTAAGAGTACATGGTAAATATATGCTATCCATTTAAAACACCTCACTTCAAAGTCAAGATAAACAGCCAAATGTTAGGTGATTATCAAAACTGAATCACATACTTATACTAATTCTACTAATTCACTTGGATATAGTACTTTCCTACCATCTTTAAATTCATTTATGTCTATCCACTTTATTTCACAAGGAATTACATCACCTGTCATTATCATACCATCCATATCATGAACATTTTTACTTACTTCTATTTCAAATATCTGAGTTATCTCATGACAATCCATCCCGTTTACTTTGAATATATTGTCTATTGTACATAACGATTTACAGCTGATTATATCTAACTTGAGTTCTTCTTTTATCTCTCTTACTAGAGCATCATAACTTGATTCTAAGAATTCAATTCCTCCACCTGGCAAATGATAGTATATAAAATTATTGGTATTCTCTTTAAGAACAAGTATTTCATTTCCATTTCTTATAAGACCTTTTACAGTATTTCTAATAGAACTTGTTAAATAATCAAGTGTAATAATTTCAATATCGAAGAATCTTTCTTGAAATTCGGTTAATGCCTTTATTTGCTCCTTATCATAACTATCAAGTTCTTTTGCAACCACCAATTTGTCTTCGATATCATTTAATCTTTTAATAACACCAATTACTTTACCACTATAAACTTCCAAAGGTTCAAATTCTCCTAGTATGTAAACATCTATCTCTTCACCATCTCCACCAACAGTACCTTCAATATAGCCATAATTAATTGGATAATAAAAATTATGTTCTGGATGTTTGCTTCCCAAAGGACGATCAATCTTAACTTCAATCTCCTTACCTAAATATTCAATCATATTACTAGCCTCCAATCACTTAAAACATATAATAGTTTGAATTTTATCCTCATCTTAGAGGATTCAATCAACAATCTATTCATGAAAATAATGGATAAATTTGATTAGTTTAACTTCGGGTATACTTCTAAGTATTATATGATATTCCTAGTTCTTTCTGCTCTCTGTCTAATATGCTATATAAATATGAATCCCTCCACCTATCTGAAATCCAAATATGTTCTCTTAAATGACCTTCTCTCTTCATTCCTATCTTTTCTAATACTTTTGCTGAACCAATATTTTTTATATCACAGGTGGCATGTATTCTATGTAACTTTAGTTCTTTAAAACCAAAATGTAATAACCCTTCTGCTAGTTCAGTAGCATACCCCATTCTCCAATAATTTGGATTAAAGCAGTAGCCTATCAATCCATCCTTATTTTTTCGATTATATACATTAATGGTTCCACCGCCAATAAGTTTACCTGTTTCTTTCAAAATAACTGCTAAATCATAATTATCTCTGGGACTTTGCTTCTGAGAATATATGGCCATTGATATAAAGTTTTTAGTATCTTCCTCGGTATTTGGTCCCCATTCCATGAATTTAACAACATCCTTATTGGAAGCATAAATATGTATCGATTCCCAATCCTCTTTAATAAAATCTCTTAGCCTTAATCTCGATGTTTCTATTAAACTATTCATTAGTTGCACCTCTTCCCAAGCATTATAGATATTATAATTACTCAATACAGCTGAACTAATTTTTTATGAGAAAGACCCTAGTCAAAATTACCTACAAGAGATAGTTTTATTGCCCTTTTTTATCTTTCTTATTAAAATATATAGTTCCATTTCCTTTTATCACTACTCTTCAATATCCTTAATGAAACAAATAATACGTCCAGCTTCATTAAAACCTACTTTTTTATGAAAATCATAGCTTACAGTATTATCATATTCTATATCTGAACCCATCTGTTTACATCCCTTTTCTTTTGCCCATTTTTCTGCTGCTTTTATCAAGTGATTTGCAATACCTTTTTTCCTATAGTTTTCTTCAACATATATTCCTTCAATATAGCCAACAGGGGTAGAATTTGAGCCTTCAACATAGTCACTTCTTATTGATACATTTACGAAACCAATATATTTATTAACATTTTCACATATAAAAGTATTCTCTTTCTCAGATAATAGTATGTCTAAAAAGATTTGTCTCATCTCGTTTTCTGTCTCTTCAGTCCATAATTTCAAGCCAAGTTTTAACCATTCTTCTAAATCATTTTCCATTACTTGTCTAATTATATATTCCATTATTATAATCCTCCTTGTATAATATAGTATTTATATCAATATAGTACTTAAGAGAACACCCTTAACCAACGGAGAATCTTTTTTTATATTCAAAATAGTGCCAACCATATATAGTAATAATGAATACCCCAACTTCAGATATACAACTAATTATTAAGCGAAGTCCTGTCTTATCTTAGATTAAAATCGTACAAAAAATACTCGAATTCTTTATTATATCCACATTTATCTGCTAATGCTCTTGAACCAAAGTTTTCTTCCATGCAATCCCAATGAGGTACATATTGATTATCTTTACAATACTTTACAAATTCACCTACTGCCCTTGTGGCAAGACCTTTTTTTCTATACTTTTCTAAAGTTTTAATATGACATTCCATTGAGATATCTATCATGAAGCTTGTTATACATGAACATACCGCAGTATCCTTATGTAAAATACAGAATCCTATTCCGTATTTAATAAAATCCTCTATAGAATCCCACCATTCATAAATAGCAGATTTCACAAATTGTAAATTATACTGATTACTTTTCAATAAATCTTCATCCACTTGTTTCAAAACATACTCACCTTCTAATTTAAGGTTGTCAAAAGAAATGTTTTCAATGTTATTATGTTTATAAACAAACTGCTTAGAAATTCTTATATTCCGATTTCTAAATATTAATTTGAAGTTTTCATCCCATTCTTGACTAGTCCCGCTAAATTCAAAAGTTTCTAATCCAAGCTTTTGGGCTCGAGGTAATATTTCTTTATTAATATACATATTTATATTATTATTAAAATCTAAATTATTTGCTTCTCCAACAAAATAAAAACCTTTTATCCCCTTAGACCAAATCATTGCCGTTTTTGGGTTTTCAATATTGTCAACAAAAATCCAACCAGGATTGTATCCTTCCACAACTGCTTTGATTGCTAAATTTATCAATTCGCCGTTTAATAGATGAGATATATTAGGAAACTGTGCCCGATTTAGTTCATATATCATTTTACTTCTCCCCTCTAATTCTTCTACATATACTGCATTTTACCTAACTATATACAACTCTCACAATGATTTCATTTAATAATATAAAGATCCACTATGATTTATATCCTAGCTTTTATGTTAATTTAAGTAGCTATCATAATATTTCAAGCCTATTCTATAATTCCTTTGTAAAAATAATTTCTAATGCTTCATCTTCTAGCATTAAACTACCAGAATCCTTATAGTCTAATTTCCGATAAAAATGTTGAGCTAACTCATTGGATAATGACGAAGTCATAATAATCTTATATCCGTTAGCCTTCATTTCTTTTTGCCAAAATCCTACTAAATTTTTTCCAGCACCTTTTCCTCTATGCTGTTCATCTATCATTAACATATTCATAAATGGAATGCTATCCCAAAAATAACCATATCGTAACCAGCCAATTATTTTATCTTCTATCTTTACAATTATTACTTCATTACTTTTTATTTTTCTATATAGCATTTCCTCTGATATATGGTTATCATGTTTTTTAAGATATTCCAAACAATAACTATCTGCATATTCAACAACATACATTTAAAATCATCCTAACATAAAAACTAATTTTTCAACCCCTATCAAACAAAATCAAACATTACCAAACCTATTTGACCCTGATTAAGCATATTATCTGATGGTAAATACTGTGTCAAAGTCACATAGAACCATCCATCACTCGCCGTCTTATATATAGAAATATGTAAATTAAATGTCCCCAGCTTCAGATGCACAACTAATTGTTATACGATTAAATTAACAGAAACTAACCATACTTTAAGCTAAACCGTTCAATCTGATCATATCTAATTCTCTAGCGTCAAATACTTCTTCTTGAAATAGTTTTAGATACTCTCCAGAAACATGACTATCAAAAATTAGAACATCATCTGAATTTATAGTGACCTTAATACCATTATCAAACAGCCTTCTAATTGGATGATTCTTTATTGAATCTACCCTACCTAAATATATAAATCTATTATTTGACAAGGCTTCTAAACCTTTTACTATATATTTAAAGTTATTTTCCTTATATATAGTCATTGGTATTATAAGGTTTTTCCTATATTTTTCTTTTAATTCTCTTGCCACATTTATAACAATAATTTTCCATATTTCAATATCTTGAAAATCATCAGTATCTTCTTCTCCACACCTTATTCCTTCAGTAACTTTCCGTACCATAAACCCAACTTCCTCTGGATCAAAAACTATACTATTTTCTATTCTTTTCACTAATATATTCGCTGTTGTAGTTTTACCTGAGCCAAATGCACCATTTACTAAGATTATCATTGTAATTCCCCCCCTGATTTAACACAAAAGAAATCCTATGAAACGTGGCCTATTGTATTAATATAAAGTGTGTATTTATTTTATACAATATTTCCCATTTGCGACGTCTCTGAATCGAACGGGAATGTTTTGTTATCTAGAGTTATTTTTTATCTCCATATTATATATCAAAGAGGTTTTTTAGCTTCCCAAATATATCTCCATTCTTGTACGACGATTTCTCCTTTAAAAGTATACTGCTTAACCAACTCTTTTAATTCTTCTTTATTATCTAAATATGTATAATCCTTGTTTCCTGGAATTCTAGATAAATATTTTGCAAACTCATATTCATCATCAAAAATCTCTTCTGCTTCAAATTCTTCTATATTAATATCTATGAATCCATTATTATATAAAAGCTTTTTGACTCTATCAAGTTCAGCACTATGTATTCCCAGAATTTTTCCTCCCGATTTTAAACAACTATGATTATATATTATAGAAGTTGGACCTCTCCTATCATAAATGAAATCAAATTCATTTTCTTTTAACTTATTCTCCTGTTTAATATCACCATGATAAAACTTTACATTAGAAATATTATATTCTGATAAATACTTATTAGCGCACTTTATCATTTCTTCAGAGAAATCCATACCTATAATATTCCTTACATATGGTGCCATATTTATTGTGAATTCTCCGTGTCCGCAACCAATATCAAGTACATTTTCATATTTAGGTAGATACTCAATTAGTTTTCTTTCAAAAACTTCTTCACCAGATAAACCTCTTTTACTTGAATTCCAATTCTTCTTATACCCTCCTAATTTCTTTGCAATTTTATCATACCATTCTATTCCACCCATATATCCTCCTAAGACTTACCCATAAAATTTTGATAAGTAAAAAATAATTTAGATATCATCCCCACAGTTCCTGATGTAAACCTCCTCCGCTTCGACAGTTATTTTACATATTTCACCATACATTCGTAGCAAAATTGATTAAAAAAGTTTATATTTGAAACTGCTGTGTTATGTGCTGTGAATCCCTTTTTTGTAGTTAGTTCTCTATTTCGATTCTCTTTCCCATTAATACAGATGAATAGTAGACCCCATTCGTGAATTGCTTCATACTCTCTTCGCCTTCGATCTCAAATCCTAATCTTTTATATAGTTCAATCGCTCTATCATTATCTTCACGAACTGATAAATTAATCTTCTTTGTTATTCCGTTTTGAGCAGCCCATTTAAATAATTCCTCAAATAAATTTGTAGCAATGCTTTTTCCCCAATGTGTTTTTAATACCGATACACCCACCACACCAGTATGCTTATTTCTTTCACGACTTCCGCCGTCATATGTCAACATACCAACTAACTTACCATTTGCAGTTGAAGATAGCATCAGCCTATTTGGTGATTCTATGTACTTTTTTATCGCTTTTTTCTCTTGATCTTCTGTATATGAAAACTCTTCTGGATTCATTGATAAATAATCTGTTTCTTCAAGAATAGTTTTCATATATTTAATGACTTCTACTGCTTCAGTTTCTTTAGTTTCTGATATTATAAACCTTTCATTTGAAACATTATTCATAATTACACCCATCTTTCTATTAGCTTATTATTCGTCTAAAATACATAATTTGAGACATTCAATATTCATAGGGAATTATTTCAATGTCACCGTAGAGGCATCAGCTGCTCGATGTACAATATGAATAAATTAAAATGGATTCAAATTCAGATATACTGATAATTTTATGGGGCGTTTAGATAATCTGCTACAGATATGAACTTCTTTTCCTTACTTAGGAATTACCGACTATACCTATGTCTCTAATGTATGTTACCCGACTATTTATGTGGGTAATCCTCTCCTATATATGCATTATTCTTTACATATTATATCATATTTTGGTAGTATTTTACTCAATAATGTCATATATGTCCCACGGCATATAATAATGATAAAATAGCACAATTATAATATTAATTTTTTTAAATGTGCTAAAAACCATTAATTAGATATGTTACTGTCTCATAATCCTTTTTATTAGCAGAAATAACATATTGTTTTTCATAGCTTATATTCATCACATAAAAAGCCATTTATAATAAAGGAACTATGGTCTTCACTTTGTGGTGAAATTAATGAAAAATAATAAATGTAAAAATGTTCAAAATATATTATAATATTCTATATTAGGAGTTATTGGCCAAACCTTGTTGATTGTTTAGAATATCTAACTAAAGTTCATCCAGAACAATTACATCGTATCCCTGCCAACCTATTAGATAGTTTAGCTAATATGGATTATGTCTGGGAAGATAGTTTTTTAGGTTCTTCAGTTTCTGCGGATAAAACAATATCAACCACTCAACAAGTGTATAGACCATTTCTTGAAACTTACACAACTAAGGTAAGACATACATTTTCATATCCACCTGATGCAGAAATAATCGACAAGGTTCACCATAGAGATTCAAAAGCAACTTACAAACTAGAAAAATATTAAATTTATTGGTGATATTTAGTAGAGATAGCGTTAATTAATATCAAAATAATGAATTTAGAAAAAGACTATTTCTTTAAGATATAGTCTTTTTCTAGGACAACTTCAAGAAGTAAGGAGATATTCTTATGACTAAAAAAAGTTTTTCAATGTTGATGATAGCTTTAATGATAATTTTAATTGTAGGTTTACCAATTTTAAATAATGATAAATTGGATGAAAGCAAAGATTATTTAAAATATGAGTATGATGGTAATAACTTTTTAAATGATAATGATAGTATCGAGATAATAAGCGAAGTTCTTAGTGTAGAAAGATATCCTTTATATGTGCAAGTTGATTTTTTTCATAACTATAAAAATTTTCTAATATCTAGGCCTTTTTCCATTCCTATTATGAAAGATGAATTCGATTATGACCTATTTAGCTCTATTGTAAAAGGTAAATTGAAATCTGAAGATGATACGATGCAATATATTTTTACACTTCCAAAACACGAAGCAAATATAGATAATGAAATATTCCGATTTATCAAACAAGAAGTAGAAGAAGTAATAAATAAAGAAGATGAGGATGCAATAAAAGATACTGTTGTTGTCTTTCATATTGTAAAAACCTACGAACAGTTAGCAGATTTTCTAATAAATACTCCCGATATCAATATTCATAGAGATAGCTATCCTTCATATACTTACGGATTTAGTAATGAGCAGATGGAAAAATTCAATTCATTGAAAGGGTCTAATATATCATATTATGAGTTTTATGAAATTTTTAATCTTCTTGAATATGTAGAAAATGAGTTTAAGAAATTTCTAAAAGAAGCTCAATTCCCAAATGAAATAATAGATAACTTTTGGAATGATAGAATAAATAAATTGAAATCTACTCCGTTTGAATGGTGATTTCAAAACAATTTACTTAAATTAGTAATTTTTCACTTGACCCAGAAAAAAGGGGGGAGAAAAGTTATTATCTTCTAGATAACGTGGAGTGTCGCCGAAGGAAAAAAACCTTTAAGTCCCTACTTAGTACCATATGAAAATTGCTTATGACTAATTTAAGCACAAAAAATAAAAACACCCGCCTCAAAAGCAAGTGTTTATGTAAAAGTTATACGAGCAAATCTATAAGCCGAGTTCTGTATTTGATAGTCATCTATCTAGGCCTACTGTTGCCAGTAGGCTCATGCGACCTACCACCGGGACAGCAGCGGGCAGCCACCTTTTTTAGTCCCTACTTGGTCTTGCTCCAGATGGGGTTTACAGAGCAGACTAGTCGCCTAGCCTCTGGTGAGCTCTTACCTCACCTTTCCACCCTTACCAGCCTAAACTGGCGGTATATTTCTGTTGCACTTTCCTTGGAGTCACCTCCACTGGGTATTACCCAGCACCCTGCCCTATGGAGCTCGGACTTTCCTCATCGCTATTCCTAGCGACGCGACCATCTGACTTACTCGTAATATTCATTTTTAACGACAAGATATATATTAACACATATACGGCATTATGTCAAAGTGTAAATTTTACCATATAAAAATGTCTAGGCGTATCCCTGATAACATTCAACATATTTATCTAAATAATCTTAAAAGGATTTATATTAATTTTAGATGTAATGACTTCAACCTCATACTTATTTTTTTGAAACTCATTTAATAATCTTTCTTTTATAGGTGTGCAGATTATATTTTCCGTTTCGTAGTGACCAGCATCTATTATACTGAGGCCCAGTTCCTTTGCTAATTGGGCCTCATGATATTTTATGTCTCCAGTAATATAGCAGTCACATTTATTTTTATAAGCATCCTTAATAAATTCACTACCGCTACCGGTACAAATAGCAATTTTTTTTACATTATGGAATTCCTCACCAATCATTTTTACATTGTCAGCATTCAAGATATCTTTAAGCTTTAGTGCTAGTTCTTTTAATTCCATAGATTTATCTAGATAGCCGATTCTGCCAAGCCCAAGGGATTCTATGTTATTATCTAATGGTATTATATCATAGGCAACTTCTTCATATGGATGTGCCTTTAACATGGCATTAACGACATCATTCAATCTTTTCATAGGAACTATAGTTTCTAACCTATACTCAACTACCTTTTCTAGTTCTTCTATATTACCTATGTATGGATTAGCTCCCTTTAAAGGCATAAAGGTCCCAAGTCCCTTAGTTTGATGGGTACAATGACTATAATTACCTATATTCCCTGCGCCAACTTTACCAATGGCATCTCTTATGTCTTCTACATTGTTTTCAGGAGTAAAAATCACAAGTTTACAGTACTTTTCCACATGGGTTACACTAAGAGGACTCAAGTCCTTTAAATTTAGTAGCTGTGCTAAATAATCACTTGTTCCACCAATTGCAATATCCAAATTTGTATGGGCACAATATAAATTGATATCATTCCTTATTAATTTATTTATTATATCCACAATGGGGTCTGATGCAACTAACTTTTTAAGGGGCTTAAAAATCAGTGGATGGTGGGTAATTACCATATCTATATTTTCTTTTATACACTCATCTATGATGCCGCTATTTAGTTCGAGACATACCATTATCTTTCTTACTTCTTTATTTTTATCACCAACTTGAAGCCCTACATTATCCCATTCTTCTGCTAAATAAGGGGGCGCAATATTTTCCATAATACTTATAATATCCCTACATCCTATAGACATTTTTTCACCTCCTTAAGTTTTTTAATTTTCACTTCACATTCTAAGGATTTTTCCTTTGCCTTTAAGGTGTTTTGTCCTTTTACATTATCAAGTATCTCATTATATTTCTTTAGCTTCGCATCTATTAACTCTAAAACATAGGTATCTTTATTAGCTATAAGCTTAGGTCCAATTTCATAATATATGGTATCTTCAATATTCATTTCACCCTTACTTACAACTAGAATCTCGTATAATTTCTCCCCTTCCTTTGCCATCTTTTCATTATCGATTTTAAAGTTGTTTTTATGCAACCATTTTCTCACTTCATCCTGGGCGACCATAGGTTGAAGAATTAATGTATCTATTGTTGCCACAACGTCTTCACTTTGCTTCAAAATATCGATTATTAGTAATCCACCCATACCCGCTATAATTGCTGTATCTATCTCTTTGGGTTTTATGGGCTGTAGCCCGCTTCCAAGTCTAGTTTCAATATGACCTTGCAGTCCATGGTCTTGTATAGTTTTGTCAGCATTATTGAGGGGGCCTACATTAATATCAGCCGCTATCACTTTATTTGCAATACCATTTTTTATTAGATATGCCGGTAGATATGCGTGGTCTGTTCCTATATCAGCAACTATACTTCCCATCTCAACCAAATCTGCTATAGTTTTAAGTCTTGGTGTAAGCTTCATTATCATTCCTCATTTCTATATAAAACTATTGATTAGGATTTGTACAATAATATTTTATCCATACTTTCTAAAAATCTATAATAAAAATTATAATGTGAATAATATTAGGTTTATAAAACAAAATAACCCTATGAGGTGATTATATGAAAAAGAATAAAAAAGATATAGAAAAAAATAAAGTTCCAAGTTCCAAAATGGTTCACTTCAGTTGGGGTGGATATACTCAAGAATGGGAAGAAGAAGCTGACCAAATCATGAATTATCTGCAAGATAAGCTAGATAAAAAAGAATCAAAGGAAGAAAAAGAACGTAAAATTGAATACGGTAATCAGCAACAATATTGGCTAGATAGATAATATATTTTCTTACTCAAATTATAGTGGGTGCCTTAGAATGACGAATTTCTTTGTTCCTTGAGATTTCACTGACTTGGCACGTAAAAAGTACTAACCAACTCTATTGAATATCAAGCCTAGAACTTCATTCATTCTAAAACACCCTAAGCAAAGCTCAAGGGATGTCCTTTAAGACAACCCTATACTAAATAAATTGAACAAAATGAAAGGGCTTAATGCCCCGTATGATTTACTCTAAATAGTCCTTTAGTTTTTTACTTCTACTAGGATGCTTTAATTTTCTTAATGCCTTTGCTTCTATTTGCCTAATTCTTTCTCTTGTCACATCAAACTTTTTACCAACTTCTTCTAAGGTCCTAGCTCTTCCATCCTCTAAACCAAATCTTAATTTGAGAACTTTTTGTTCCCTAGGAGTCAATGTATCTAAAACCTCAATCAACTGCTCTTTTAACATTGAGAATGCAGCTGCTTCTGCCGGTGCTGGTGCATCATCATCAGGTATAAAATCACCTAAATGACTATCTTCTTCTTCTCCAATAGGAGTTTCAAGAGATACTGGCTCCTGGGCAATCTTTAAAATGTCCCTAACTTTTTCAACTGTCATATCCATTTCCTTAGCTATTTCCTCCGGAGATGGCTCCCTACCTAATTCCTGTAGCAACTGTCTAGACACCCTAATAAGCTTATTTATGGTTTCAACCATATGAACAGGTATCCTTATTGTTCTAGCTTGGTCAGCAATAGCCCTAGTTATGGCTTGCCTTATCCACCATGTAGCATAGGTACTAAACTTATAGCCCTTTCTCCAATCAAATTTTTCTACAGCTTTTATCAATCCTAAATTACCTTCTTGAATAAGATCGAGAAAAAGCATACCTCTGCCAACATATCTTTTAGCTATACTTACAACTAACCTTAGATTGGCTTCACATAATCTTCTTTTAGCTAACTCATCGCCATTTTCCATTCTCTTGGCTAACGAAATTTCTTCTTCTGCAGTAAGTAAGGGAACTTTACCAATCTCCTTTAAATACATTCTAACAGGGTCATCTATATTAATTCCCTTTGGTAAAGTTAAATCAAAGTTAGTCTCTTCTTTAATTTGGGTATCATCGTCGTTTTCATCTATATCTACAATTTCATCTTTTTGACTTATTACTTCGATTCCCATAGAAGTCAATGAGTCATATACCTCTTCGATTTGTTCCTTATCTAAATCAATATCTTCTAATGTATCCATTATTTCAGTATAAGTAAGGTTACCTTTCTTCTTACCCTTTTCAATCAGTTTAGTTACGGATTCAATCTTCTTATTTTTCTTTTTGTTACTCATATGACTTCCCTCCCTTCTAATCTATTTGACTTATTCTTAAGCTTGTTAATTTCTTTCCTAATAAATTTAATTGACCACATAATTCCTTTATTTTCTTTACATCCCTTCTGTCTTTATTTTTTGTTTTTTCCAATTCCCTTATTTCCTCTTTAATCAATTGTATTTGATTTTTTACTTTAAAATGCTTTAAAGTTATTATCAAATCATCTATAGTTTTATCAATATTTTCAGAAGGTATAAAGCGCTGCTCTATTTCCTTTAACAGCCTTGCTTCCTCAATATCTAATCTATCTACAAGGGAGATAAACTCTATACTTTCATTGCTTAAATACATTTCACTTATTGTATAATATAAATTTTTTGTATCTTCACTTAAAAAATCTTTAGCATCAATTTGAGCAGATATCTTTTCATAATTAGTTTTGCTAGATATACACAAAGATATAATATTTTTCTCAATTTCTATAGAACCATTTTTTTCAAGTTTTTTGACAGGCTGAAAATTCTTTTCATAGGGTTTAGATTTAAAGCCCGATTTTCTGTTGTTCCTATTATATTTGTATTGACTTTTTTTATCCCTATTATTACCATAAATATCAGACTTTATAACATCTACGGCTATTCCAGCCTCCTTAGAAAGCTTTTCTGCATATATGTCCTTTTCAATATCATTTTTCAAAGACTTTATTATTCTAATAGACTCGTTTAGAAAACCTATTCTTCCTTCATTTGTATTTAGATTACTAACTCCTTTTATTTGATCAATCTTGTAATCAATTAAAGGAAGGGCACTGCTTATTTTATTCTTAAAAGAATCGGTTCCAAACCTTCTGATATAATCATCTGGATCCATTTTATCCCCAAGCTTTACAACTCTAACCTTACATCCAACCTCATTTAAGATATCCATTCCTCTAATAGTTGCGGCTTCGCCTGCGGAATCAGAATCATATGCAATAATAACCTCTTCACAATATCTTTTGAACAACTCTGCATGATTCTTTGTTAATGATGTGCCTAATGTTGCCACTGCATTTTTTATACCATATTGGTATAGTGATATTACATCTGTATATCCTTCAACTACAATAAGCCTTCTTTCTTTACCTAGCTCACTTCTAGCTAAATTCAAGCTGTACAATATACTTCCTTTGTTAAATACAGCACTCTCAGGAGAGTTAAGATATTTGGGCATCGAGTCATCCAAAACGCGCCCACCGAAACCTATTATTTTCTTGGTGGTACTAATTATTGGAAACATAACTCTATTTCTAAACCTATCATAATATCCCTTACTCTCTTTTCGCTTAATAACTAAACCAGTCTCATAAATCAGCTCTTGATCATATCCTTTACTTAATAAGTATCTATTTAGTCTTTCCCAATCATTAATAGCATAACCGAGTCCAAATTTTTTAATAATGTCTATATTTAAACCTCTATTTAATAAATACTTCATACCTTCATTATTAGTCTTAGTTAGATTTCTATAAAAGTACAATGCAGCTTCTCGATTTATTTCGTATAGTTTATTTTTTTTATTGATTTTTTCACTATTATAATTATTATTTTTATACTGTGATAAATCCATATTACATTTGTCAGCCAATAGTTCTAAGGCATCAATAAAGTCAAGATTTTCAATTTTCATTATGAATTTTATTACATCCCCCGCTTCACCACATCCAAAGCAATGAAATAATTGCTTATCTTCAGAAACCATAAATGAGGGCGTTTTTTCATTATGAAAGGGACATAACCCTTTGAAATTCTTGCCTGTCTTTTTTAAATCAACATATTCAGATATTATTTCAATAATATCATTTCTTTGGACAACTTCTTCAATCAATTGTTCAGAATATCTCATTGACATTTGAATCACACCTAACAATAACACTATACATAATGTTTCTCTATTGCTTAATGATTTCCTTTTTTAATTTATGATTTTTTCTAATCCACTATATCAGTTTAATATTTTTTCCCTAATTCCATTATTCGACATTATTTTATAATATCCTTCTTATTTCTTAAATATTTTCAGCACTATACCCAAAATTTTGGAACATATATTTCTAAGTATTTATTTATGGCATAAGTATCTGACATTCCAGCTATATAATCCTTAACTTTTTCCTCGGTATTATTTGTGATTTTAATTTCATCATATATTTCCTCCGGTAGCTTGTGAGGCTTTCTACAGAAATATCTATACAATTCAACAATTACATTTTGGGCCTTTTCTTCTTCTTTTTTTGCTTCCTTATTTAGATACACCTTCTCAAACATAAAGTCCCTTAATTTATTTGTATAATAGTAAACTTCTTCACTCATAGATATGCCATCTTTTTCTATACTCTCTTTTATTACATCCCTTATCATTTTATTAATTCTTTCTCTATGTGAGACCCCTAGGGCTTTGGTACAATCTATAGGAAGTGAATCCCTTTTTAGTACCCTGGCTCTAATTGCATCATCTATATCATGGTTTATGTAAGCTATTCTGTCGCTTAATTTAACTATTTGCCCTTCTAAAGTCAAAGGTTTATTCTCTCCCGTATGATTTAATATTCCATCCTTCACTTCATAGGTGAGATTCAATCCTCCTTTTTTAACTCCTCTTTTTTCTAATTTTTCCACTACTCGAAGGCTCTGCTCATTATGTTTAAATCCACCACTATGGATTCTATTGAGTACACTTTCACCACAATGTCCAAATGGGGTATGTCCAAGATCATGTCCAAGGGCGATTGCTTCTGTTAAATCCTCGTTTAATCTTAAAGCTCTAGCAATTGTTCTTGAGATTTGAGCAACCTCCAGGGTATGAGTAAGTCTAGTCCTATAGTGATCCCCCTCCGGTGATAAAAACACCTGTGTTTTATGCTTTAATCTTCTGAAAGCCTTTGAATGTATTATCCTATCTCTATCTCTTTGAAACTCTGTTCTAATATCACATTTCTTTTCTGGAAATTTTCTACCATTAATATTATTTGACTTGCTTGCACGATTAGATAAAGTATTTTCTTCAATAGATTCAGTTATTTCTCTGATATTCATAAAATACCCCTCTTTTATATTTTCTAATATGCAAAATCAAACACCTTCTAAAATATATATGTATATATACAACAATATTGACGTAAAATCCTTCATAAATATTTCTTAAATTTTCACTTGAGAATACAACCATTGAATTCACTTGGGTTCAGCTATACATTTTTTTACAAAACATTTGATTTATTGACAACATAAAAGGACACAATAACCCTTTAGGTATATCGTGTCCTTCATCTTCTAAATTCTTAGAAAACCCATCATCATATATAGATTTACAAAAGTTAAACTTAATTCATACATCGAAAAATATCCTATGTTTCTAGGGATTTTTGATGTGTATAAATTAACTATTTAACTGGAATATCTATACATTTAGTTTCTATTTATTCCTTATAGCAGCTTGAGCAGCGGCTAATCTTGCTATTGGTACTCTAAATGGAGAACATGAAACGTATTCTAAACCTATTCTATGACAGAAATCTATGGATTCTGGATCTCCACCATGTTCTCCGCATATTCCCAGTTTTATATCTTTTCTAGTGTTCTTACCAAGCTTAACAGCTATTTCTATTAATTTACCTACACCAAATTGATCTAGTCTAGCAAATGGGTCCTTTTCAAATATCTCCTTATTTCTATACTCATTAATAAATTTCCCTGAATCATCCCTAGAAAATCCAAAGGTCATTTGCGTTAAATCGTTAGTACCAAAGGAGAAAAATTCAGCATGCTTAGCTATAGAGTCTGCCGTTAAAGCGGCCCTAGGTATTTCTATCATTGTTCCTACCTTGTAATCCAATTGTTTGTCATTTTCCTTTAATACTTCTTCAGCGGTTTGGTTAACTAGATTTTTAATTATTTCCAGTTCTTTTTCATGCCCAACAAGAGGTATCATTATTTCTGGCTTTAGATGTATTCCCTTTTCTTTATTTACAATTATTGCTGCGGAAATAATTGCCCTTACCTGCATTTCATAGATTTCGGGGTAAGTGATAGCAAGTCTACATCCCCTATGACCCAGCATTGGATTAAATTCCTTTAAATCTTCAATTGTTTCCTTAAGTATCACCAAATCCATATTTAACTCCTCAGCAAGAGCATTTATATCCTCATCCTTATGGGGTACAAACTCATGGAGTGGCGGATCAAGAAGTCTTATTGTAACTGGTCTAGAACCCATTGCCTCAAATATCCCAATGAAATCTTCTTTTTGGAATGGCAAAAGTTTATCAAGTGCTTTCCTTCTATCTTCCCTTGTCTTAGCGATTATCATTTCTCTTACAGCCAATATTCTATTGTCCTTAAAGAACATATGCTCCGTTCTACACAATCCAATGCCTTCAGCCCCAAATTTAACTGCTACTTCGGAATCGTGAGGTGTATCTGCATTAGTCCTTACTTTAAGTCTTCTCACTTCATCGGCCCAATCCATTATCTTAGCAAAGCTACCTATCAATTCCGTCTCTTGAGTTTCAATAATTCCTTCATAAACCATTCCAGTATTACCGTCTAAGGAAATATAGTCACCTTCCTTTATAACTATGTCTCCAATTTTAAAGAGTTTATTATGCTCATCTACTTTTATTTCTCCACAGCCAGCTACACAGCACTTACCCATACCCCTTGCAACAACTGCCGCATGGGAGGTCATTCCACCCCTAGACGTAACTATACCCTCAGCATTTACCATTCCTTCAATATCCTCCGGTGATGTTTCAACCCTTACAAGTATGGCCTTCTCACCCTTTTTAGTTATCTCCACTACTTTTTCTGAAGTAAAATACACCTTTCCAGTTGCAGCCCCAGGTGAAGCAGGTAGCCCTTTAGCTATTTTTTTAGCTTTTTCTAATCCCTCTACCTTAAATGTAGGATGTAATAATTGATCTATTTGTTCCGGGTTTACTCTCATAATGGCAGTTTCTTTATCTATAAAGCCTTCATTCATCATATCAACGGCAATAGTTACAGCCGCCTTTGCAGTTCTTTTTCCTGTCCTTGTTTGTAGCAAGTAAAGATTTCCATTCTCTATTGTGAACTCAATATCCTGCATATCCTTATAGTGACGCTCAAGAATCTTAGTTACTTCCATAAACTGATCATAAACCTCTGGCATAAAGTTTTTTAATTGGTCAATAGGTTTTGGCGTTCTAATACCTGCAACAACATCTTCACCCTGGGCATTTATTAAGAACTCTCCAAAAACCTTTTTCTCACCGGTTGATGGATTTCTAGTAAAGGCAACTCCAGTACCTGAAGTTTCTCCTAGATTCCCAAATACCATAGCTTGTATATTAACTGCAGTACCTAAATGATGGGGTATATCATTAATATTTCTATATACAATTGCTCTAGCATTATTCCATGATTCAAAAACAGCATTAATAGCCATCATTAGTTGTTGTTTCGGATCCTGGGGAAATTCTTTTTTAGCTTCCCTTTTCACAAGCTCTTTGTATTTCGTTACTATGTCTTTAAGATGTGTAACCTTAAGATCTGTATCATTTTGTATACCATTTTCTTCCTTTACAGAGTCCAATATATTATCAAATTTATATTTGCTTATGCCTAATACAACATCTCCAAACATTTGTATAAATCTACGGTAACTATCATAGGCAAATCTAGGATTTTGTGTTATTTCAGCTAATCCATCGGTAGTCTTGTCATTTAATCCTAAATTTAGTACTGTATCCATCATACCTGGCATAGAGATCACTGCCCCAGACCTAACAGATACCAACAAAGGATTTGTGTAGTCACCTAACTTCCTATTAGTGTTTTTCTCTAATTTATCAAGGTTATCAAAAATCATATTTTCAATATCTTTATCTATTCTTTTATCATTATCATAATATTTATTACATGCCTGGGTTGTAACCGTAAACCCCGGTGGAACTGGTAGTCCAATCTTACTCATCTCAGCTAAATTAGCTCCCTTTCCCCCAAGTGTTGATTTCATTTCTTTACTTCCTTGATCAAACGAATAAACATACTCCTTCATGTCAGTATACCTCCTTGCAAATATTTTTTATATCAGATCATTTTCTCTCATTATTTCCATAATAATACTTGCACTTTCTTCCACAGCCTTAGTTGAAACATCAATAACTGGACAGCTAAGTCTTTTCATAATCTTTTCAGAATAATCTAGTTCTTCAAGAATCCTATCTAGGTTAGCATAAGAAGCATTATTACTAAGCCCTAGTGCTTTTAGCCTCTCTTGCCTTATTTCATTTAGCTTTATTGGATTCGCAGTAAGTCCCATAATACGTTTAGGTGATATTTCAAAAAGTTCCTTTGGCAGTGGTGCTTCCGGTACCAAAGGTACATTTGCGACTTTTATATTTTTACCAGCTAAATACATGCTCAAAGGTGTTTTAGATGTCCTAGAAACCCCTATTAGTACTATATCAGCCTTCTTTATTCCCCTTGAATCCTTTCCATCATCATATTTAACGGCAAATTCAATAGCAGCGACTCTATTAAAATATCTCTCATCCAATCTTCTCATGGTCCCGGGAACATGAACGGGTTCATTTCCTAAGACATTATGAAAGGAACTAAGTAGTGGAGACATAATGTCTACATATTGTATATTTTTCTTTTCACATTCTATTATCAAAGTTTCTTTTAATTCTTTAATAACCGTTGTGAAAACTATGATTGAATTTACACTGGCAGCTTCTTGTATAATATTGATTATTTGTTCCTTCTCTGAAATATAGGGAAATCTTTTTAGTCTGTAATCTAGATCTTTAAATTGGGCTGCTGCGGCCTTGGCAACTTGTTCACCCGTTTCCCCTATTGAATCAGATAAGATATATATGTACAACTTTTCACTCATACCCTATATCCTCCCATTGATTGTTAGGTTATTTTCTATAAATTAGTAAGTTCAATAAATAATTTTGTAATGTTTGTCTTTGATATCCTACCAATAACCTTGTAGTTTTCTTTTTTGTTAATTATTTCCTTTTCAACTATTGGTAGACTATCTACCTCATGTTCAATGATTCTATTTGATGCCTCTAATACAGTGTCGTCTTCATAGGCTAAAACAATGTTAGGCATTCGCGACATAATAATACCAACGGGTACCTTATTTATATCTGTACCACCAATACATGTTTTAATAAAATCCTTCCTTGATACAACCCCTGTGAGATATCCATCGCTTATAACAAATATTGTACCTACATCATTTAAAAACATTGAAACTATAGCATCATAAACGGAAGTCTTTTCATCTACCACAACGGGCATGGATTTTATTTCTCCTACTTTGATTTCATTGACCCTGTTAAAAATCTCTTGATTTTCAGATTTTCCAGTATAAAAGTATCCTACCTTTGGTCTTGCTTCAAGAACTCCTGACATCGTTAAAATTGCAAGATCTGGTCTTAAAGTAGCCCTTGTCAGTTTTAGAAACTCTGCTATATTTTCGCTGGTGATAGGCTCATTATTTTTAACTATCTCAATTATTTTCTTTTGTCGGCTAGTAAATACTATACTAATCACCTCGTTTTCCGCATATACGTTATACTATTTCTTATTTATTATATACTATTTCTAAATATTTGTCTTTAATTTTATATAATTTTTATGCTTTTTTATTATTTGAGTAAATTAATTATATAATTCCCCAATTTTAAAAATGTCCTACAATAAAAAATGAGGATAACATAAATGCCATCCTCATTTTTTATATATTATTATTAAAATTCAATTTTTTTATTAATATAATCTTCTAATTCATCTATTTTTATTCTTACTTGCTCCATTGTATCCCTATCTCTTACTGTTACAGTATTGTCTTCTAAAGTATCAAAATCAACAGTTATACATAAAGGTGTTCCTATTTCATCATGTCTTCTATATCTTTTTCCTATACTTCCGGCTTCATCATAATCAACCATAAACTTCTTAGAAAGCTGACTAAACACTTCTAAAGCTGGCTCCTTGAGCTTTTTAGTAAGAGGGAAAATAGCCGCCTTAAATGGAGATAGTGCTGGATGGAATTTAAGTACTATTCTTTCACTTCCGTCCTCTAGCTCTTCTTCTTCATATGCATCAAGTAGAAAGGCTAATGTGACTCTATCTGCACCAAGGGATGGTTCAATACAATAGGGAACGTATTTCTCATTAGTTACTGGATCTTGATATGTTAAATCTACTCCAGAGTGTTCCATATGCTTTTTCAGGTCATAGTCAGTTCTATCAGCTAATCCCCATAATTCTCCCCAGCCAAAGGGGAATTTGTATTCAAAATCAGTAGTTGCATTACTATAATGGGATAATTCTTCAGCATCATGGTCTCTGAGTCTAATGTTTTCTTCCTTAAGATTAAGGCTTAAAAGCCAGTTCTTACAGAAGTTCTTCCAGTAATCAAACCATTCCAAATCCTCACCGGGTTTACAGAAAAATTCTAATTCCATTTGTTCAAATTCCCTTGTTCTGAATGTAAAATTACCTGGTGTTATTTCGTTCCTAAAGGATTTACCGATCTGACCTATACCAAAGGGAACCTTTTTCCTCGATGATCTTTGAACATTTCTGAAGTTTACAAATATGCCTTGTGCAGTTTCAGGTCTTAGGAAGATTTCAGCTTGAGAATCCTCAACTACCCCTTGAAATGTTTTGAACATTAGATTAAATTGTCTTATGTTAGTAAAGTCTGCCTCACCACATTCTGGGCATTTTATATCCTTTTCCCTTACATAGCTTTCCATTTCTTCCTTTGACCATCCATCAACTATTACATCCGGTTGATCGTTTTCAGATAAATAATCTTCTATTAATTTATCAGCCCTATATCTTGCTTTACATTTTTTACAATCCATAAGGGGATCATTAAATCCACCTACATGTCCAGATGCAACCCAAGTTTGGGGATTCATAAGTATTGCAGCGTCCAATCCAACATTATATTGAGATTCTTGTATAAATTTCTTCCACCAAGCTCTTTTAACGTTATTTTTAAGTTCTACACCAACAGGACCATAATCCCAAGTATTTGCCAATCCTCCATATATTTCAGAACCTGAGAATATAAACCCTCTAGATTTTGATAATGAAACAACCTTATCCATAGTGCTTCTTTCTTTTTTTGCCATTTTTATACCTCCTAAAAATAATATAAAAAAACCCTTCATCCCTGAAAAGGGACGAAAGGTTTACTTCCGCGGTTCCACCCTGATTAGCGTATAAAACGCCCTCTTAATTATGTATTGCTCAGAAGCTCCATTCACTAAAACATTATATCGACTTTCCAGCACCGCCGACTCTCTGAAGGAATTATCAGCTAATAAACAGTTTATTATCCGATATGGCCTTAATAATATAATTAGTTACTCTTCTCCGTCATTGCATCCCTTATTTTTTTATTGATTTTACCACATAGTTACTAATTTGTAAACAGTAAAATACATAAATTTCATACTATTCTTCTTCATCAATTTCATCTTTTTTATTTTTTTTAGAGAATTTATCCTTGGCACAGTCTACCTTTTCTTTAACATTTTGTAGAGCATCTTCGGTAATATCATTGATATTTATTATCTCACCATCGTCTTTAAATATTTCTAAAGTGCATCCTGTTGCAAGGGCAACTAATATACCAGCTACGGTTGCAGGAGGAAAAATAATAGCTCCTATAGCTCCTGCGGTAACAGGAATATTCATTATATTCTCTTCATCTTTTCTTAAAAGAATTTTTGTTACATTGCCCTTTTTAATTATCTCCTTTAATTTCTCAATAACCTCATTACCCTTGTTGCTTATAGTATTTTTCATCTTTCTTTCATTCTTTGATTCGATATAGATTATAGCTTCTAAAACATCTCCTTCAGTTTCAGTTAACGCTTCCTTAGCTTCACTATATGAAACACCAGTTCTTTCCCTTACCTCATCTACATGCTCTAAAGTAAAATCCATAAAACATCACCTCTTAACTTAGATTTTTTTTATAGTGTTCAAAAACTCTAGACTTTTAAAAGATTTTCTTTCAAGATGCAAGTGTATGTATTTATCAATGATAACATTTAATTTATTTATGATTGAAGAATTAAGTTTAATCTTTGATATTGTTATTATATCGGTTTTAAATATGTAGTTCATAACCTTTACCATTGTTGAATTGATAATAAATGGCTTTCTATTATATTTGGTAAAGCAATTATCACATACTAGCCCTCCTTGTTGTATATCAAATCCTATTTTTTTAAAGCTAGTACCACCACAATCTGAACATTTACTAAGTTCTGGTCTAAATCCAGAGTAATCTAATACTTTTAATTGGAATGCCAACTTAATAAGCTCATAATCTTCATCACTTTGAGTTGTTAAGCTTAAAGTCTTTAGGAAGGTATCAAGCAGCCTATTATTTGTGACTCCTTCAACAATAACTGTATCACATAATTCAGCAAAGTATGAAGCATAGGCAAGCTTTGATAAATCCTCTCTGATATTATAAAAGGACTCATGTATATGGCAGGATGAAACCCTATCTAAATCCTTTCCCTTTGACAGTATAAATTCTCCAAAGACAAAAATATGTGAAGCGGGAGATAAGCCTCCCTTAGGCTTTCTTCCTCCCTTTGCCACAGCCCTCACTTTACCGAGCTTTCTAGTAAACAATGTAAGTATAACATCGGACTCTGATATCTTATGTTTTCTTAAGACCACAGCATCGGTCTTATATATCATTGCATCACCTCAGAACATCACCTCAAGGAATCATTATCTGTACCATGAAATTCGTTATTATTTTGTATATCAAATACTAAATTTTGATTTTTACTATTTCTGAGTTCTAAATAGTATTTTAAATCCCCTGTCAAAAAAAATAGATCCCAAAGACTATTATTATGCATCATACTCCCCCTTTCCACAAGAAAATAATCATATAACCCTTTTTCATATAATTATTTTCTGCCATGGAGTAGTGCATATATTCATGAAATTTTTGTTATTTTTATTGTATGGACTTAAATCCTCAAACAGCCTTATATATAACCCTATTTTAATATACTATTTTTGTTAAAAGAATAGTTGTCAAAGTAAAATATATGGACAATCCAGTTATATCTATTGTAGTAGTTATGAAAGGAGCAGAAGCTACAGCGGGGTCAACTCCTATTCTCTTAAATATCAGTGGAACCAAAGTCCCTATAGTCGCAGCAGTAATCATATTGGCCCACATTGCAACACCTACAATAAAACTCAAAATTATTTCTCCCTTTACGAAAAATAAGGATACCACTGCAACAATAATACTGCAACAAAGTCCAACTAAAAATCCCACACATATTTCTTGAAACATGGTTCTTAATATTTCTTTTCCATGTATCTCCCCCATTGCTATACCTCTAACCGTTAAGGTGGATGATTGGGTTCCAACATTTCCTCCCATACCCGCAAGTAGTGGCATAAACAGAGCCAACACAGTATTTTTATTAAGTACTTCTTGAAAACTGCCTATCACCTGAGCCGATAGCAATCCCCCAAAAACAGTTATAACAAGCCAAGGCAAACGTGATTTTACCGACGCAAATATCCTATGTGAAATTTTATCCTTGTCTATATCTTCAATTTCTGAAGCACCGGCAAATTTATATATATCTTCTGTAGCTTCTTCTTGAATAACATCAATAATATCATCTACTGTTATTATACCCATTATTTTATTATCATCATCAACAACAGGAATGGCTAACAAATCATATTTTGATACAAGTCGAGCTACATCCTCTTGGTCCGTTTTTAAATTGACACTTATAACACCCTCGTGCATAGTATCTTCTATAATACTATTTGGCTTATTTACAATTAACTCCCTTAAGGATAAAACCCCCACAAGACTATTAGTTTTATCAACTACATAAACATAGTAGATAGTTTCGGCATCACTAGCCTTGCTTCTTAGATCTTCAATAGCTTGATAAACGGTTATATCCTTTCTAACGGTTATAAACTCCTTGGTCATTATACCGCCGGCGGTATCTTCATCATAGACTAAGAGTTCTCTGACACTTTTCGCATCTTCTAAATCCAAAAGTGAGATTATCTCTTTTCGTTTTTCCTCACTGAGTTCTGCCAGAACGTCAACCATGTCATCTTGAGCCACTTGATCCAGAATCTCAATCTTATGCTCTCTTTTCAAAATCCCTAAGAGTTCAATAAATGTTTCAGAATCAACTTCCTCCAATACATTACCTGCTTGCTCCCATGAAAGGATACTGAAAAATTTTACTTGATTATCATCATTTAATTCTAATAGAATCTCAGCTATATCTGCAGGGTGTAATTCTTCAATATATTCTTTTATCTTTAAATCTTCATTGTATTGCAGCAAATCCTCTACTGTCTTTATTATTTCCTTTATTCTTTCATCTCCATGCTCTGTCATATTTACACCCCCCTTTAAAAATATGTAATTATTACTGAGGAATGAAAAATCAATTTTCACTAAAAAGACACATGTTTCTTACATTAGAAACCGCAAGAAAACATATGTGGCTTCTTTATATGATTTTCTGTACAATATAATTGCCGTCAAACCTCTATTATTCATATCCTAAATTTCTTAAAATACTTTCTTTATCTCTCCAATCCTTTTTAACCTTGACCCATATTTCCATGTAAACCTTTGAACCAAGTAGATTTTCTATTTCTTTTCTTGCACTTTTCCCAACGCCCTTTATTTTCTTTCCATTTTTACCGATTATTATTGCCTTATGTGAATTTCTTTCACAATATATTGTAACATCGATATCTACAATATCTTGATCTTCACGTTTTCTCATAAAGTTTACAATAACCGCAACCCCATGGGGAACTTCCTCGTGAAGATAATGTAGAAGCTTTTCCCTTACTATCTCAGAGACTATAAATCTTTCCGGCTGATCAGTTATCATATCAGTGGGGAAATATTTAGGACCTTCTGGAAGTCTATCAACAAGCTTTTCTATTAAAGTATCTACATTGGTACCATTTATGGCAGACAATCCCATTATCTCATCAAAAGTACCATATTCATTATATCTTTCATATATCTCTTTAAAGATATCCGGCTCAGTAATATCAATTTTATTTATACCTAAAATTACAGGAGTTTTAACCCCTTCTAAAAGGTCTAAAATATATTTATCTCCTGGTCCTATATTCTTAGATTCATCCACTAAAAATACTATCACATCAACTTCATTTAATGTATCCTTTGCTGCCTTAACCATATGTTCTCCAAGTCTATTTTTCGGCTTATGGATACCCGGTGTATCTAAGAAAATAATTTGAGATTCTTCATCATTATATATTGTCTGAATTTTATTTCTTGTAGTTTGGGGCTTATCTGACATTATCAATATTTTTTGCCCAACAATATTATTAATTAGTGTAGATTTTCCAACATTAGGTCTTCCAATAATTGTTACAAATCCTGATTTAAAAGACAAACTATTCACCACCTGATTTTTTATTTTACTTTGTAATGATTTCTAAATTACTTGGAACAATTTGATACCATGTGATTCCTGGATTAAACTTTATTTCATTACCACTTAAGTCATAAAATCTTGTTAAAGCTTTTCTAGAAGGCTTCTTCCATTTTACATCCATTGACTTACCATTAGTTATATATAATGCTTTTCCTTCCCCAACTAGATCCATTTCTAGTCTCCCAACACTATCAATAGTCCTCTTATCACAATACTGCACTATAATATTTTTAGCTGTAAGATGAATATTTGAAGCTTCGTCTAAGTGAGGCTTATTGTTAACATATCTATAGTATAAACCATCCTCTTTGTTATATTGAAATCCTGATACGTACTTCTTACCCCTATAGGGTATTTTAATATCCGTTAAATCCTTTCCATCTATGTCCTTATCTTCTTCGTTAAATTGCAATGTTTCAAAGCTTCCATCTTTATTATATTTCCTTCTTTTCCCTTGCTTCATAATAGCTTCAAAACTGGAGTACATATTATTAGGCTTTGATTTGTGTTTTTTTCTCCAAAATATATCTCCTGCAGATGATAATCCATCAATATCTGCCATTTTAAAACTTCTTATATCCTTCTTAGCCTGCTCACTACCTCCAACATGAACATATAGGGGATCATACTCTAAGGCTTTGTCGATGAAATAGGGTCTTGAGCTTCTTATTGGCCCAATGGTCTTTGGCTTATTTGTATATATTACGGCCATATACCTAGTTATATTACCTTCTGCCAATACTTCATAAACCATATCTGCATCGCTTAGTCCTGCCTGTGGCCTAGCTTTATAATAGTTGTCTAACATGACAACTATAGGTCTATCGTTAAGCTTTTCCTTATCTATATACAAACCAGTTAAAGGTGACTTGATTTTATTTTCTAAATCAACACTTTTCTCCTGCTCTCCGGACTTATCATCGGTAGGCTCACTTATAACTATTTCTTCTGCTTTCTTAGTGTCTTTGTTATTTTCCAATGTCTTTTCTTGATTATTTACTTCATTTTCAGAAGGATTATTTGTAACAACCTCTTTATTCCCACACCCAACTAAAAGTATCATCATCAATACTGCAATCAATATTTTTTTCATTTTTTGTCCCCCTTGTTAAAATTAACTCTTCTTGCTAATTTCAATTTTTCTTATTCTTCTATTATGTACTTCTAATACCTTAAATACTGTATCATTATATTCTATAATGTCACCTACCCTAGGGATTCTTCCTAAAAGATTAAATACAAATCCTCCCAAAGACTCAAACTCATCCATTGGAAGCTCTACATCTAAAAGATTGCTCGTTTCTTCAATGGAAATTTTTGAATTGACTATAAGTATATTATTATCAATATGATCTATTAAATTATTTTCATCATCGTACTCATCTAAAATGTCTCCAACTATTTCTTCTAATATATCTTCAATGGTTACAAGCCCCAGTGTCCCTCCGTATTCATCTAATACGATGGATATGTGTACCTTTTCAAGCTGCATTTCCGTCAATAAATCTATGGCCTTTTTACTTTGAGGTACATAATAAGCAGGTCTTATCATACTTTTTATGTTGACTTCTTCCTCCCTATTCATTAGATAGCAGGAAAGAAGATCCTTTGCATAAATTATTCCAATGATATTATCCACGGATTCACCTATAACAGGTATTCTTGAATATCCATATTTTATAACTTTTTTAATTGCTTTTTCTAAAGATACATTTTCTTCTAAATAAACTATGTCAATCCTCGGCACCATTACTTCTGTAACCTTTATATCTCCAATTTCAAAGATACTTTCTATCATATCTCTTTCTTGTTTCTCTATGATCCCAGCTTCCTCACCAACATCTACTAAGGTTTTTATTTCTTCCTCTGATACTGTAGTTCTATTGTTGTTTATATTCCCTCCAACACTTCTAATTATTATTCTTGTTACTTTATTTAAAACAAGTAGTAATGGACTAAATATTACCGATAAAATCTCCAAAGGCCGTCCTAGCTTCATAGCAACCTTTTCTGCATTGTAGGATGAATATGTCTTAGGTGTAATCTCACCAAAAACCAGAATCAGAACAGTCATAATCAGAGTAACTAGGAAAGTGGCCTGCTTTCCCTCAAAAATATTAAGTGTAAGCTCAGTAGCAATAGCCGTAGCAGCAATGTTCACAATATTATTACCAATGAGTATAGTAGCTAAAATCCTAGATGATTTGTTCAAAAGCCTCTCTAAAATCTCAGCCTCCTTAATGCCTTTTTTCTTAAGCTGTTTAATCCTTATTAAATTTATTGATGATAATGAAGTCTCTGCACCAGAAAACAAGCCCGATAACGAAAGCAAAACAATCAACACAGCTAGTCTTAAAATAATTGAGTAATTCACTATGCTTCCTCCTATTTAAGTAAGGCTAAGCTCAATCTTGTCCATCATAAATATAGATTTCCAAAAGTTAAACTTAATTTATACATCTCAAAATATCCGATGTTTCCAGGGATTTTGACCGTGTATAAGTTAAAGTTTATACTAAAATCCCTATGGTAGATGGTTTTTGTAAGAAGTAATTATGCAATTTGCTCAATTAATTGAAATAACAATAAAGTTATAAAGCTACCTAATAATGCTCCCACTAATATTTGTTTTAATGTATGTATACCAGCCTCCAAACGGCTTTGAACCACTAAAACGGCTAAAATGAAAGTCAAGGTTATTATTAAGGTGTTTTGTGATAAAAATGCTACCGCCATAAAGATAGAAAAAGCAATAGCCCCATGGCCACTTGGCATTCCACCCTTCAAGGGTGTTCCTTCATTAAAATGGGCTTTTATGCCTATAACTATGAAAATAACAATTATGAGACTTATGAATGTTATGTGTATAGGCATAGTTTTAACCTTATGTATAAAAATAATAGACATTTTATCTAATTTATCAAAAAATATTATATACCCAACAATTATGGAATTGACAGCAGAAACTAGAACAGCTCCTGCCGCCACATTTTTAGCTATCTTGGCCAATTCGTGATATTTATCGGTTATCAGATCAATAGCAGCTTCTATAGCTGTATTTATCATTTCAGCAACTATAACCAATGCTATTGTTATAAAAAGTACTAAGGTCTCCATCTTAGATAGATTACAGAATATGCTGAAAAACAATACAAATATAGCAATTATAAAATGTATTCTCATATTTCTTTCATTTCTTAAAGTATAAATTATACCTTCAAAGGCATAATTAAAGCTATCTAATATTTTTTTTGCTTTCATAAAATTTCACCATTATTATCTTAATATACCCAATAAGTCTAATACCTTTTCTTCTTTCTGTCTCATCTCCTTAGTATTTTCATCAGTATCATGGTCATAACCAAATAAATGAAACATACTATGGGCAGTAAGAAAAGCCGTTTCCCTTATAAAGGAATGTCCATATTGTATAGATTGCTCTTTAGCCTTTTCTAAGGATATAACAATATCACCCAATACTACTACACCATCTTCACCTTTTAATAATTGAATATTATCATATTGGGGGAAAGAAAGAACATCTGTTTCTTTATCAATCCCTCGGAACTCATTATTTAAATACTTTATTTCCTCATTATCCACAAAAGAGATACTAACTTCTACATCTTTATCAATATTCTCTACTTCCAAAGATTTTTCAATAACTTTTTTTAACAACCCATTGAGTTCATCTTCATACTGAATTATATCTTGATTATCTATTATATCTATGTTTATCAATTAGAAACCTCCAATTCTTTATTTTCTTCATTGTCCAATTCAGGATATTCTATTCTTTCATGGAATATTCCCATTAATATGCTCACAAAAGTCCTTTTAATAGTTTCTAAATCCTTAAAGGTCAAATGACAATCCTGAAGCTGCTCTTCATTAAACTTTCCTTCTATTATCTTTTTAACTAATTCTTCAATATTCTTTTTAGTTGGTTCAGACAAGCTTCTAACAGCTGCCTCAACGGAATCAGCCATCATCACAATTGCAGCTTCCTTTGATTTAGGCTTAGGCCCCTTATATTTAAAATCATCGGAATTAATACTTGCCGATTCATTTTCATCATTCAATGCTTTATGATAAAAATACTTTACTAAGGTTTCACCATGATGCTGCTCAATTATATCAATAATATCCTTAGGGATTTTATGCTCATGTGCAAGCTGTACCCCATCATGAACATGATTTCTAATAATATTGGAACTTAAAAATGGAGAAATCTTATCATGGGGATTGTCGGAAGTAAGCTGATTCTCTTTAAAGAAATATGGTCTTTTAAGCTTTCCAATATCATGATAATAGGATCCAACCCTTGCAAGCAAGCTATTACAGCCTATGGCCTGAGCCGCCGATTCACTTAAGTTCCCAACTATAATACTATGGTGATAGGTTCCAGGTGCTTCAACAAGCAATCTCTTAAGAATTGGATGATTTGGATTCGATAGCTCCAATAGCTTAATTGGAGTCAATATATCAAACATGTACTCCCATAGGGGTAAAGAACCTATTGTTAATACTGAACAAAACACCCCATTAAGTATACCATAAAAGCCATATATTAGAATATCTTTTACAGCAAATCCATTAATCAAACCAAAACCTATTATAACAATAGAATTTGTCAAGCTTACCAGCAGCCCAGAAATAATTATTTTTGACCTTTGATGTGCATTGGATGCACTCATAGCCGCAACAGTTCCACTGATAAGCAACGTAATAAATACTATAAGACTATTGTTTGTTGATAATGTAATTACTACAGTTAGAAATATGTTTAATACAATAGCCACAGTGGGATTGATTAGTATCCCTATGAGCATGGAAGCAGAAGATATTGGTATGAGATAGCTTGATATGCTATTTAATGGCTTAGCCATAAGAAATACTGATAAAAATACTATCACAATCAAATATAAATTAGAAATTTTACTAACCAATTTCTCATTAAAGGTATAAATATAAGAAAAGATTATCAGCTCAAGGATTAAAATGATAAGTACTACTCCTATAAAAGGTTTTATATCCTTCTTCTTTTCTTGATTTATTAAACCCGCTTCCATCAATAGCTTATAATGCTTTTCAGTTATTTCTTCTTCTTCGTTAACAATTATTTGACCTCTTTTTATATAGACTTTATCCACTTTTTTTATGGCTTCATTTATTTTTTCTTGTGTCAATTTCTGATCCAAATAGGTATTTTCTTTAATGGAACTATTAACAATTTTTATCCCGATACCCTTTAGTTTTTCTGATATACCTTCTAAAGACATATAATATTCTTCAATCTTTTTTTTCTTATTATCTAATTCTTCTTTTTTTATACCAGTAGTCATTACTTGCATAATAAACTCATAGGTGTATTTTTCAAAATTTTTAATGGTCTCTTCTTTTGTATTTAGTAATACACTCAAATCATGTTTGCTAAGATCGAAATTATTATATTGCTGCAGCTCATTGATAACTTCATTAGAACTTTCTTTAGATAATTCACCTAAGCTTTTTACCTCATATAGATGCTTAAAAAAAACTTCAATATTGTTTTTAATATTTATTTGTATAGTTGGATCAACTTCTTGCCTAGGTTCTACTAAATTGATGGCCTTCTCTATTTCCTTAGCAGTCGCTTCCTTATCTTCTATATCTATTGGAGATCTTATGTCTGAGGGAGCCACTTGACCAACTTTAATATCATACTTTTTTGGTGATACTGTGGAGTAATAGGTGAAAAATATTATTATAAAAAATAGTAAAGATAGAATAATCCCATTAAAAATTTTGTTTTTAGCAATTTTACTTGTAAGACCTTTGCGTAAAAGCCTGTCCAATCTTTTAAGAAAAGCCACGAAGTTCACCCCTTTTTTTATGTGAAACATGGTCAAAATACCACTTTATTATTTAAGGCTTGTCAAGTCATTTCTATAAACTACTAGTCTACTTTTTCTTTTTAATGGCTTTATTTTCATATGAATCATATGCCTTTATTATCTTTTGAACTAACCCATGCCTTACTACATCCTTTGCAGTTAGGTATATGAACCTTATTCCTTTTACGTCCTTTAAAACCTCTACAGCTTGCTTAAGTCCTGATTGTTTTCCCTTTGGTAAATCCATTTGTGTAATGTCACCATTTATAACGGTTTTTGATCCAAATCCAATTCTTGTCAAAAACATTTTCATTTGAGCCCTAGTAGTATTCTGAGCTTCATCTAAAATTATAAAGGAATCATCTAAAGTTCTCCCCCTCATATATGCTAGGGGAGCTACTTCTATCATTCCCTTTTCCTTATATTTTAAATATGTCTCTCCTCCTAGGATATCATATAGGGCATCATAAAGTGGCCTAAGATAGGGATCAACCTTCATCTGAAGGTCCCCGGGAAGAAATCCAAGACTTTCACCGGCTTCAACTGCTGGACGTGTTAAAATAATCCTACTAACCTCTTTATTTTTAAAGGCTTTAACCGCCATAGCCACAGCTAAGTAACTTTTACCCGTTCCCGCGGGCCCTACCCCAAATACAATGTCATTATTTTTAATGGCATCAATATATTTTTGCTGACCTAATGTCTTAGGCTTAATATATTTCCCCCTTGAAGTCACACAAACAATATCGCCAATTAATTCATCGATTTTATCCCCTTCGCCCTCATTAAATAAGCTTATCAGATACATTATTTTTTGCTTATCTAGCTTTTCACCAGACTTTATCAAGTCTATCATTTTCTCTAAAACCTTAATGGCAAGGCTTATTCTTATTTCATCTCCAAGTATTACCAAATCACCTTCCCGTGATACTACATGCACCCCATATTTTTCTTCAATCATTTTAATATTTTCGTCTAAATTTCCGAACAATTCATCTAAAAAATTTATATTCCCAATTTTTATTCTTTTTTCGTTTTGTGTTCCCAATATTACTCCTCCTCATGTGCGTTAAATCTTTGTTCAATTCCAATGGACTCTAATACTTCAATTGTTAAATGACCACAAATTGTATTGGATTCTTTTCTGAAGTCAATAGTTTTCTTCAATATTTTTGCTTCCTCTGGTATTTCTTTTATAAGGTTAACAACTAGAAAATCCTTTAATGATTTTTTAAGTGCATCCTCAGATACCTTTTTCTTTTTCTCAATTATTTCATAATATTCCTCAATAACAATTTCTACAGGAATCTTAATTTTCCTCCATTTTGTTAGACTTTTATTTTTTGTTTCGATAATATATTTGTCATAGGGTGCATTACCCTTTGAGATCGTAAAAGATGTTTTTCCAATCTTAATAATTCTTTTAGTGAACTTTCTACCGGTTTTGACCTTTGATACTTTATAAATAGGTATTTTATGGGCTTTTTCATAGAATGTTCTAGCATGAATTTCGCCGATAGAATGAACTATCCTCATTATTCCCTCTTCTCTTTCTATTTTACCACTAATTAATATCTGATTTTTCTTTACTATATCTCCTTTTTCTACCATTGCATCCCCATTTCTTGCAATGATCTTTTCTATTATACCATCCTTACCGGCAACGATATGACATGGTAAGCTTTTATCTATTTTGGGAGGTTCTCTATCCTTCTCTACTAGTTCTATTCTGATTTTAGTTCCTTTTATCTCTACACCAACCCATGCCAATTTTTCATGTTTGATCAATAAATTATCTTTGATATCAGAAGAGTCAAGATCATATTTAAATGTTCCAACCTTAACACCCATACTTTCTAAAGAGGTTAATATATCCCTCTTAGATATATTACTATTCCCCTTAATCTCTATATCCCAAACAAATGAAGTGAAGCTAATAATTAATAATAAACATAGAATAGACCCTACCGCAATGATTTTTTTTCTTTTCAATCGTAAAATAAAAAATGGATAGCCTATCTTTAATTGTATTTTTGATCTGCATCCAGTTTTCCTTAATATTTTTAAGAGTTCCCTATAGCCTTTGACACCAACTTTTCCTTCAATTGTTGTATAATTTATCCTATGAATATCCCATAGGTATATACCCTTATTAACTGCTAAATTTAATATTCTCTCTAGATTAAGTCCCTCAAGCTTAAATACAACATATCCTCTAAAATAATTCCATATTCTAATAACTAGCACCTACAACACCCCTACCTATAGAAATCAATGGATGAAATATTTCCTGCTATAATAATTTCTTCACTAATTATAGTTTTTATAGCAAGATCGATTCCAGATACCTTAATTATCCCATCCTTCATCTTTACTCTTATATTTTCATTAGAATACTCTATAATCCCCTTATGATTCTCAATACTTACTTGTAAATTACCTACAAAGGTTATTCTAGGTAAGTCCAGCAGTATATCCTTTGGAATTTCCAGTATATCCGATATATTTGACTTTACTTTGGACATTCTTTCTTCCTTCATATTCCTATCCCCCTTAGGACAAAGACGTCTATTACGCTTTGTAGTTGCAAGTTCCATGTTCCTATAATTAATTGTATGCCCACATATAAACCTGTATTACTTGTAATATATAGTCCTTGAAGTCATGGATTTCAAAAAAATAAACCTCTATATTGAGGTTATCAATAATGTACTCTAATCAGCCAGTACTTTATACCCTTATCATTCCATCCTAGATCCCATGGAACTCTATACCTGTCAGTATTATGACTGTGAACATAGGCATATCCCTTTGAATCTGCCCCTGTAACAACTGAAATATGTGTTACCTTCCCTTTTTTTACATATGCGATAAAGTCACCGGGCATTAATTTATAGGAAGCTTTATATACCTGCTCATAGGTACCATAGGCTATTTTTGAGGCCCTATTACTGTACAGCATATAATTTTTAAAAGCTTGAGCATTCACCCATGCCTTGCTTCCCCCTTTATCATATTTCCATGAATATGACTTTCTGAACTTACCACCCTCATGTAGAATCTGGGATGCGAAATTTGCACAATCACCACCTAAAGGATTATAGTTTCTATATTTCTTATTATATGTAAGCCCATATTCTTCATCGGCTGCTGCTCCACAAAACCTGTCTGCATATTTTACCGATTCTATTCTCCTCTCATTTAAATTAGAGAGGGTACTTTTTTTCTGATTTAAAATGTATTTTGTGATTTCTTCACTTTTTATCTCATCTAGATGTAATGAGTCGGCAAAGGGATCTGTATACCACTCACGAACTATCTTCCACAAGCCATCTATTTTCTTAATATCTAAGGAATGATATGTTCCGATTCTAAACATGTTTTTATTTTCTGGATCATTTTTATAGTGATACTTATACTCTGTAGAAGCTGTAAAATTAACTCTATATCCATCTTCCCTATCTTTTACACTTCTAATTTTAATGAGACTTTTAACATCATAAAATTGGATTCCCTGCTTTTCAGACCATTTATGTAGGTACTTTGTTTTTTTCTTTTCATGTTCAAATGCCCATACCCCATATTTAACATCCCTATCATATAATGATGATATGGTATCTGTATCTCCTTCGATCATTGCTTTATTTCTTATTTCAGAAAAATTGTTTATCAAAGCATAGGCTTCCTCATTTTCATCATTAATAAAAGCAGATAAAATAGGGGAATGGTATATATTAAAGGCGATCAATATTGTTACTAATAATATTATTATTCCAATTAAAAAAAGAAGGAACTTCTTTTTTGATACAAATATTATCATATGATTCCTCCTAAAGCTTTTTCATAAAATTATATGTGAGTCCATAATAAAATAGACTTATTTATTAATTTTCTACATAAAAAAACTGCCTATATAAATATAGACAGTTTATCTATTATAGTAATTCTTTTACTACTTTGGATACTAATTTACCATCAGCTTTTCCTTTAAACTTAGGCATTAGCGCTCCCATAACTTTACCCATATCCTTAGGTCCATTAGCACCTAATTCTTCAATGGTTTCTTTAACAATTTTTCTTACTTCGTCTTCAGAAAGCTGCTTTGGAAGGTAGCCCAAAAGAATTTCCATTTCCTTTTCAGCTTCTTCAACTAAATCTAATCTATTACCCTTTTTAAAATCATCAAGGGAATCTCTTCTCTGTTTTAACTGCTTAGCAATTAACTCAACAATTCCTTCATCGCTAATTTCAGTTCTATTATCAACTTCATACTGTTTTATTGAAGCTCGAATTAAAGTAACAACAGATTTCTTGACCTTATTTTTTTCTTTCATTGCAGTTTTTAAATCCTGCATCAATTTATCTTTGAGGGACATTATCTCACCTCTTTAAAATCTTTTTTTCTTTCTTCTTGCAGCTTCTGCTTTCTTTTTACGTTTTACACTTGGCTTCTCGTAATGTCTTCTTTTCTTAACTTCAGACATAACTCCAGACTTAGAGCATTCTCTTTTAAATCTTCTAAGTGCATGATCTAATGATTCATTATCTTTTACTTTTACCTCTGACATCTATACTTCCCCCCCTCCTCTGATATAGTACAGTGTTGCTGTGTTTATAGCCTTATAGCTATAAATCACAGAGGAGTACTCGTGTACTTAGCTATTATACATTAATATGATAAATATTTCAACAACTTTTGAATAACTCTTAACCTGGAGGCCATTGCATCTGTCTACCAGCTAATAGATGAAAGTGAATATGGTTTACAGTTTGACCTCCAAGTTCTCCACAATTATTAACTATTCTATAGCCTTCATTTTCAATTTTTAACTCTCTGGCTACTTCTTTTATCTTAAGAAAAATATGTCCTATCAGGTCTTTATTCTTATCATCTAGATCATCTACTGAGTTTATATGTTCCTTAGAAATAAATAGAATATGAATAGGAGCAACTGGAGAAATATCTTTAAAAGCAATTATTTTATCGTCTTCATAAACAATTTCACCGGGTATCTCTTTCTGTGCTATTTTACAAAAAATGCAGTCCAAATCTAGCACCTCCTTTGCTAACATATATATTTCAACAGATAATACTAAATTCCTGCTATCAATGTATTATTTATTGAGGAAATTGCATAACTTTTATTTGGCTAGGCCTAATATACGAATATCATCCTTAATTTGATTACTTAAGATATAAGCATATTTGATGGTATAGCTTTTGAGGATTTTAAAACTACATGTAGTAGATGGTTTTTATAGAAAGTAATTATGCAATTTGCTCTATTGATATAAATCTAATTTTTCACTATTTCTCCAAACATAATATCATTTTCCATTTGGTTTATCTTAGTTGAAACTATTTCACCAATTAAATCATCTGCTCCCTTAGCAGCTACTCTTATATAGTTATCTGTTAATCCTTCTATCTTATTCTTATCTTTAGAATAAAAGTTTTCATATAAAACATTTAATTCTTTATCCACAAATTTATTCATATAGGAATTCATTAATTTATTACCTAGATCTATCATCTTTTCACTACGCATATTCTTTATAATGCCCTGGACTTGGTTTTCAAACTTAGCTGCGGGAGTACCTTTCCTCGGCGAATACTTGAAAACATGGATTTGGCTAAATTCCATTTCCTTCACAAATCTATAGGTAGCTTCAAATTCTTCTTCAGTTTCTCCGGGAAAACCCACGATTATATCTGTAGTTATGGCTATATTCGGGATCTCATGTCGTAGATTTTTAACAATTCCCCTAAACTGGTCTGTGGTATATTTTCTATTCATTCTTCTTAGGGTTTCATCACAACCACTTTGTAATGAGATATGGAAATGGGGACAAAACTTATGAAGATTTTTAATTTCTTTTATAAAATCATTAGTTAGCAAAGTAGGCTCAACAGAACTAAGTCGTATTCTTTCTATTCCTTCTACATCATGGACTTCCTTTAAAATATTTAATAAACTAGTATTCTTTAAATCCTTCCCATATGATGCTATATGAATTCCAGTAAGAACAATTTCTTTAAAGCCATTTTCTGAAAGTCTTTTCACCTCAGAAACTATATTCTCTGGTTTTCTACTTCTTATAGACCCTCTAGCATAGGGTATAATACAATATGTACAATATTGATTACAGCCCTCTTGTATTTTCAAAAAAGCTCTGGTTTTCCCTTTTATTTTGTCTATTGATAATTCTTCAAATTCTTTTACTTCCATTATATCTTCCACATAATTGATTTTTTCATATTTATCAATTGATTCTACCAGTTCAACTATTTTATTCCGTTCATTTGTTCCTAAGACAAGATTTACACCTTCTATAGCCATTACTTCTTCAGATGCTGTCTGGGCATAACACCCAACTACAACAATAATCGAATCTGGATTTTTTTTCTTCGATCTTCTTATGAATTGTCTAGATTTTCTATCTCCAAGATTAGTAACCGTACATGTATTTATGACATATACATCTGCTTGTTCATTATTTTCAACTATGTCATATTTGTTTTTTTCAAAAAGCTCCATCATAGCCTCAGTATCATATTGATTTACTTTGCATCCTAAAGTATAAAAAGCTACCTTCTTCACTTATTTACCTCCTAGGTCTCCTAATTCATAGACAAGTATACTAGTGGCCACTAATCCAGCAGTTTCCGTTCTAAGTATCCTTGGTCCAAGGCTCACTGACAAGCCTCCTAGCTTCTCAACCTCTAGCACTTCTTCCTTGGTAAACCCACCTTCTGGACCAATAATAATACCTATTTTTCGAATATCGTCTTTACCCATAATGGCTTTCCTTATACCTCTATTTTTTTCTTCCTCATAGGGAATTATAATCATATCAAAATCTTCTAAAATGCTATTTATATCCTTTATATATAGCATATTACCAATCTCAGGTATTATTCCTCTCTTGCATTGTTTAGCCGCTTCTCCAGCTATCTTCTGCCATCTTTCGATTTTTTTCTTTTCAGAAGACTTATCTCTAATCTTTACAACACATCTTTCAGAAATAATCGGTACAATTTTAGCTACTCCTATTTCAATATTTTTTTGTATAATCAAATCCATTTTACTTGATTTAGGTATCCCTTGAAATAATACCACTTCTAGGGGGGATTCAGTCATGGATAAATATTTATCACATATCTTACACTCTATAAATTTCTTATCAACATTACATATTGAAGCAATATAATCCATGCTTTCCATATTGCAAACTTCTATCTTATCCCCTATGTTCAGTCTTAATACTTTAGTAATATGCTTTATATCCTCTGAATTATTAATAACTATCCTATCTTGCTGCTCAAAAATATTGTCCTTATTAACAAAAAATCTATTCATCCCTATCTACAGCTCCTAATTCAGATACTATAGCTGCCCACTCTCCAAGTCTTTCAATAGATACCACATTTAAACCATTAGACTCAAGAGCCTCAGTAACTTCATCTATCTTTTCTAAAATAATACCCGATGCTATAAATTTTGAATTAGGCTTCATAAATGTAGTTATGTCCTTAGCTAATATTTTTATAATATCCGCAATTATATTTGCTACAACAATATCTGCTTTCCCTTTTATAACCTCCATCAAATTACCATGTCTTATATCAACGATATTTTGAACTGAATTTATTTCTGCATTTGACATTGAAACCTTATATGCTACTTCATCAATGTCTACCCCAATTGCCTTTTTTGCTCCGAGCTTAGCAGCTATTATGGAGAGAATTCCGCTACCGCAGCCAATGTCATAAACAATGCTATTGTCTTGTACATATTTTTCTAATAGACGTGTACACATTGTTGTAGTTTCATGGGTTCCAGTTCCAAAAGCCATTCCTGGATCTAGTTCAACTACAACTTCATCCCCACTAGGTACATACTCTTCCCAAGTAGGTTTTACAACAACTTTTTCACCAATCTTTTTAGGCTTATAATACTTTTTCCATGAATTTGCCCAATCCTCTTCATAGACCTCGGCAGTAGTAACTTGTTCTAATTCATTGTCCCTAGAAAAATTATATACGTGCTGCTTAATAAGTTCAATTTTATCTAGTAAATCTTCACTTTCTGGAAGATATCCCTTTACAACTGCACCTTCATAATCCATATCTAATGAATTTATATCAAAGTAGTCCCAGCTTGTTTGTTCTTTCATATTGATAATTAAATCCTTTGGGTCCTCAATAACTACTCCGCCAACACCCACATCATAAAGAACATCACATACTGCATCTACCGATTCACTTATAGTCTTGATTTTAATTTCATACCATTTCATTTCTAACCCTCCATAACAAGCTTTTTCAAAATTTATTATACCCTAAGGTAAAGAGTATTACAAAGAAAATAAAAATAAATCCTATAAAAAGAAAATCACCTAGTAAACTAGGTAATCTAGGTGACTTACATGCTAAAAGCATCTTTGACCTTATCAAAAAAGGACTTTTTTTGTTCGTGAACATCTTCTCCACTAATCTCAGCAAATTTTCGTAGTACATCCTTCTGTTCTTCGTTTAATTTCTTAGGTATGTCTACTATTACTTTTACATATTGATCTCCCCGTCCATTACTATTTAATACATGTACCCCTTTGCCCTTTAATCTAAATACTGTACTACTTTGTGTTCCTTCAGGTATGTTGTATTTTACTTTTCCATCTAATGTAGGAACAACTATTTCATCTCCTAGTGTTGCTTGAACAAAGGTAATTGGGATTTCACAAATAATATCATAACCATCTCTTTTAAAAATCTTATGGGGAAGCATCCTTATTACAAGATATAGGTCTCCATGGGGGCCCCCTTTAGTTCCAGGTTCTCCTTCACCTCTAAGGGTTATAACTGAGTTACTATCTACTCCAGCAGGAATTTTAACATTAATTTTCTTTTTCTTTCTGACCTTGCCATGTCCATTACACTCTTCACATGGGTTATCTATTATTGTTCCTTCTCCATTACAGCTGTCACAGGTTCTAACATTAACAAATGACCCTAAAGGTGTTCTTTGTGTATATCTTACTTCTCCAGTTCCACCACATTTTTGGCATGTTTTTTTGCTAGCACCTGGTTTCGCACCAGTCCCATGACATTTACTGCATTCCTCATGTCTAGATACTTCTATATCTCTGTCGACACCAAAAGCCGCTTCTTCAAAGGATAAGTCCACTTGAATCTTTATATCTGAACCTTTTTGTGGTCTATTTCTTCTTCTACCCGATGAAAATCCTCCACCAAACATATCGAAAATATCACCAAATATATCTTCAAAACCGCCAAATCCACCTTGACCTGCTCCAAATCCACCTTGTCCATTGCCATTTACTCCTGCATGGCCAAACTGGTCGTACATATTTCTTTTTTGTTTATCACTAAGCACCTCATAGGCTTCACTTAACTCTTTAAATTTTTGTTCAGCCTCTTTATTATCCGGATTCCTATCGGGATGATACTTCATGGCCAATTTTCTATATGCTTTTTTTAGAGCTGCATCATCAACATTTTTATCGACACCTAAAATTTCATAATAATCTCTTTTACTCACTTATTTACCGCCTTTCTTTTATGGTTGGTGAGTATTTATAGAATCACAAGTCACAGATTTTAAAGAGAATGAAACCCGCTGTCTTAACTCTTCACACTGTAATTTGATTATCTATAACATTAAATCTATTATACATTAAAGATTGATATTAGTACAACATATCAATCTTAAGGCACCCTCTTGGGTGCCTCAGGTTGATGAAAAAAGCTCAATTTCTACGTTGCTACTAAAATCTCCGGTACTCACTTGCTGTGAAGCAAGCTCCGTTCCTCAATTTTAGCGCGCCTTGAACTTGAACTTTTATCACAGCCTGTCATCTTGTTGACTTTGTCAACAATCTGAGGCACCCTCTTGGGTGCCTTAAGCATTATTTATCTTTATCAGTTTACTTAACCTTTACTTATCTTCATCATCCACAACTTCATAGTCTGCATCTACAACATTATCATCCTTGTCTTGATCTCCAGGGTTTCCAGGTTGTTCTCCTGCTTGTGCCCCATCCTGTGGTTGAGCTGCTTGATACATCTGTTGTGCTAAGCCATGGAAAGCATTTGTAAGCTCTTCAGCAGCTTTATCAATTTCTTCTGTATTATCTCCCTCTAGGGCTTTCTTTAGAGCTTGCTGCTTTTCTTCTATCTTAGCTTTCTCATCAGCAGAAATCTTGTCACCATGCTCCTTTACAGCCTTTTCTGTTTCATATACTAATGAATCAGCTTTATTTCTAGACTCAATTCCTTCTTTTTTCTTCTTATCTTCTTCTGCAAACTTTTCAGCTTCTTTAACCTTCTTATCAATTTCTTCATCGGATAGGTTAGTTGATGCTGTAATAGTAATGTTTTGTTCCTTACCAGTTCCTAAATCCTTTGCCGATACATGTACTATACCATTTGCATCTATATCAAAACCAACTTCTACTTGAGGAATTCCCCTTGGTGCTGGTGGAATTCCTGTAAGCTGAAATCTACCAAGAGTTGAATTATCATTAGCCATTTGCCTTTCACCCTGAAGTACATGTATATCAACGGCTGTTTGATTATCAGCTGCTGTTGAAAATACTTGGCTCTTTTTAGTAGGTATTGTTGTATTTCTCTCAATAAGCTTTGTAAATACTCCCCCCAAGGTTTCAATACCTAATGAAAGAGGTGTAACATCTAGCAATAGTAGGTCTTTTACTTCACCAGTTAAAACTCCAGCTTGGATTGCAGCACCTACAGCAACACATTCATCGGGATTTACACCTTTAAACGGATCTTTATTTAGTATAGTCTTGATTGCTTTTTGTACAGCAGGTATTCTTGTAGAACCTCCAACTAATATAATTCTATCAATTTCTCCAGGAGATAAATCTGCATCCTTTAATGCCTTTCTAGTTGGTTCCAATGTAGATTCAACTAAATGTGCAGATAATTGCTCAAACTTAGCCCTTGTTAAATCAATATTTAAATGAAGTGGTCCTGCTGCTGAAGCAGTAATAAACGGTAAGTTTACATTAGTAGTTTGAACAGTTGATAATTCTTTCTTAGCTTTTTCAGCAGCATCCTTTAATCTTTGTAATGACATATTATCACTACGAAGATCTATCCCATGCTCCTTTTTAAATTCTTCAGCTAAATAGTCTATTACAACCTTATCAAAATCATCTCCACCTAGATGATTGTTTCCATTAGTAGCTAAAACCTCAAATACTCCATCTCCAAGTTCTAGGATAGATACATCAAAGGTACCTCCACCTAAGTCAAATACTAATATCTTTTGATTTTCATCTTCTTTATCGGTACCATAGGATAAGGAAGCAGCTGTAGGCTCATTTATAATTCTTCTAACATTTAAACCCGATATTTTCCCAGCATCCTTAGTGGCCTGTCTTTGGCTATCAGTAAAATATGCAGGTACTGTTATAACTGCATCTGTAACAGTTTCTCCAAGATAGCTTTCTGCATCAGCCTTTAGCTTCATAAGTATCATTGCTGATATTTCCTGAGGGCTATATTCTTTATCATCTATTTTTGTCTTATGGTCTGTTCCCATATGTCTTTTAATTGATATAATCGTTCTCTCAGGATTTGTTATAGCCTGTCTCTTAGCAGTCTCACCTACCAATCTTTCACCATTTTTTGCAAATGCAACGATAGATGGTGTAGTCCTATTTCCTTCTGCATTAGGTATAACTACAGCTTCTCCTCCTTCTAAAACTGAAACACATGAGTTTGTAGTACCTAAGTCAATTCCAATAACCTTTCCCATGTTTTTTCCTCCTTAACAAAAGTATATTTATATTATTTAGATTTTAATTGCTATATATAGATAAACAACACTAAATCTGAATTGAAAGCCCTTAAGCTTTGTCTTTATAATTTATTTAAACCTAAAGTTGTTCATCTTTAAAGCAAGTAATAAACACATTGATTTATTGATAAATCCTTTTCAAAATACTATTTGGATACTTTTACCATACTTGGTCTTATAACCTTTGAATTTAATATGTATCCCTTTTGCAATACATCAATAACAATATCAGATTCCTTACCATCACATTCTTCCTGCATTACTGCATGATGAAGATTAGGGTCAAACTCCTTGTCAAGAGCATCTATTTCTTCTATACCATGTTTTTCTAACACATCTAGAATTTGTTTCAATATCATTTCAATCCCACTAAGAAGCCCATCTGATTCCTCACCATTATTTTGGGCTGATCCTATCGCCCTTTCAAAGTTATCGATGATAGGTAGAATATCTACTACTATTTTCTCACTTCCAAATTTATATATATCACCTTTTTCCTTTTCTATTCTTCTTTTATAGTTCTGAAAATCTGCAGATAGCCTCATAAATTTATTATTACATTCTGCTAATTGATTTTTCACAGCTTCAATCCCACCAGCTTCATTTGCTTGATCTGTAATTTCTTCTTTTACTGCATCTAGGTTACTATCCACATCTTGATTTATTGCCTCTTCATCACCACTATCCTTTGAATGGAGTTCCTTTTCATCTACTGTATTTTTCATAAAATCACCCACCTTACTCAATCTTAGTTTAGCTTAGTTTTTTTCCTTTTAATATTAGATTTATTCTAAGTATAGCTTCAGCTACCTCTCCAGCTTTTTCCAATACACTTGTCTTTACATAGGCTGGATCAAGTATTTCCTCATTTAACACTTCATCAATATCCCCATTGTCAAAATCTATGGATACAAATTTCTTTTTTTCTAATTTTATAGCAGCTATAACTTTCTCAAAGATCTCTAAAGAATTAAATCCACTATTATCAACCATTTGAAGAAAAGGCTTCCTTAATGCATGTATAACACAATCAAATCCATATTTCTCCATGCCAGTTAAGTCTTCTCTGTATTTTTTTAATATATTAGAAATATAAATCTCTAGAGCCCCACCTCCTGGAACAACCCCATGTTTGATTGCAAATTGAAGGGACGCAGCAGCATCCTTAGCTATTCTTTCCCTTTCTCTAGTTATCTCCCCAGTAGCAGCAGATATTATTATAGTAGAGTATGCCTTGCCATGTCCATCTTGGATTAATACTTGTTCTTTTTGTGCATCATAAACTACTTTATCTGCCATACCACAATAACTGTTTAAGTCATCAATACTCTTATAGAGTGCTGATTTCTTAATTATTTTACAACCGCAATGTTTGGCTGCCTTTTGCAATTGACTATATAAAACCCTATCAGCAACAAAAACATTCCCATCCGAAAGTATTTGCATTGCCATAGGATTAATTCCTCTATTACATATAAGTAGATTTACCTTCATCTGAGCGATTTTCTCTGCCCAGGCTTTCATAAACTCTACATTTTGCAGATAATTATTTAGTCCAGCTTCAGTTGATAAAAGCTCCTTTTTATCTTCATCTATATCTAAACAATCATCCAATACCATAATCTTAGCACCATTTATGGTCAAATCATCAAAATAATTTAGTAGCTTTTTGTCTAAAACAACACCACTAAGCACTTCACTTTCTGTACCTTCCATAGCTTCAATACAATCAGAAAGCTTAAAGCTACTATTTTTCAACTCCTCGTATCCAATACCCTCAGCAGATTTATAAATTAAGTTTGAAATTTCTTCATCTTCTCTAGCTGATATATAGGCTACTTTCTTTAATAGATTAGAATTTTCCTTAGTTATGGTTATTTTCTCCATTTCAATTATGTCGATGGCTTTTTTAATACCCTTTTTTATCCCTTCAACTATCTTATGTATCGGGACACCCATTTCAGCTTTTTCTAAGGCCGAACTAAGAAGTGCCCCAGCTAAAACAGTCAATGTTGTAGTCCCATCTCCAACTTCTTTTTCCTGACACATAACAGTATTGATCAACAATCTAGCTGCGGGATGAGACGTACTTATCTCACTTAGTATGGTTACTCCATCATTAGTAATTATAGCATTCCCATAGTCATCTACAACCATGCAATCCATTCCCCTTGGTCCAAGAGTTCCTGAAACCGTAGATACTACAGAATTTATGGCATTTATATTATTATTTAGAGCCGATAATCTGAGTTCAGTCTTTTCAAATTCATTTTCATTGTTTTTCATTATTTTATCCTTTCACAAAAGGCTAAACTATGGCCTTTGCAAGTATAGAAGGTTTAAGGTAAAATATCATCAATATTTTTAGATAGTATATTTGTTAAGTATTTCAAAACTGCAACAACTCTTGAATAATCCATCCTTGTAGGGCCAATTACTCCAACCTTGCCAATAGTTTTTCCATTTAACCTATAGGTCGCAGTTATGATACTACAATCCTTCATCTCATCTATTTCGTTTTCATTACCTATCCTAATACCTATATCATCACATGTATCATTTCTTAATAGCTCATACATTAAATCCTTTTTCTCGATAGCGGATAAAAACTTCTTAGCCTTATTTATATCAGTATACTCCGGCAAATTAAATATGTTAGTTATTCCATCCAGATAAATCTCACTTTCATCCATATCCATAAGACAGTCATGTAATTTAGGTATTATTTCATCAATAGCGGCACTATAATCTATTAATTCGCTTTTGATTTTTTCTGTTATTTCGTCATCTACGTCGGATATTGTCTTTCCACTTAATTTATCCTGTAGTATGTTTGATACTGTATTTAAAATATTTTGAGAAATCCCATTAATTCTTAATATAGAATTCTTTATTATTCCTGTACTAGAAACCAGTATTAATAAAACTTTATCACTATCTACCTGAACCAATTTTATATTTTTAAGCTTACTACTTTTAAACTGAGGAGATAAACTCATGGAGGTCAAATTGGTAATCTGCGATAATATTTTTGATGTATTTTTTATTACATCATCAATTTCTACTATTTGATTCAATAATAATTCTTTAATAATTTTCTTTTGTCTATTTTCCAGTTCATATTTTCTCATCAAGCTGTCCACATAAAGTCTATAGGCCAAATCCGATGGGATTCTACCAGCAGAAGTATGGGGTGAAAGTAAATATCCCAAATCTTCTAGGTCAGACATTTCATTTCTTATTGTGGCCGAACTAATACCTAGGTCGTATTTTTTAGCTATGGTCCTAGATCCAACTGGCTGAGCTGTGGAAATAAAATCATTAATTATTGCCTGTAATATTTTTAGTTTTCTTTCAACTAATGTCATATTACCACTCTCCATTGTTAGCACTCTCATGAAGCGAGTGCTAAACTTTCTTGATTTTAAATTAACACTTAATTTGGTTTTTGTCAATAAGCTTTTATAATTTTTTTTAAAGAAACTCAACAAAAACTTGATTTGAAATATCCATACCATAGCTTGTTAACTTTATATGATTGTTTTCAATAATTAAAAGTCCTTGACTTACAAGTTTATCAATTTTTTCTCCATACAGCTCAAATATCGACATTCCAAATCTAGTAAAAAAACTACTCATATCTAGTCCTTTATTTAAACGAAGTCCCAAAAAAATAGTCTCAGCAATCTCGTCTTTTTTGTTTTTAAGCTCCTCATTTACTATAGGTAGTTTGTGCTTACTAATATAGTCAATATATTCTTTTATATCGTTGGTATTAGAACACCTATTTCTATTTTTATATGAATGGGCGGATACTCCCATGCCCAAGTATTCCTCATTGTTCCAATAAATTAAATTATGTCTGCATTCATATCCGACCCTTGAAAAATTTGAAATCTCATATTGCTCAATACCTTTTTTACTTAAAAGGTTAATGGCTAAATGATACATCTCCCTATCCTCTTCGTCACTAGGTAAACTGAGCTTTCCTTCCTCATATAATTTGTTGAATGCCGTTCCTTCTTCTATTTTTAAGGAATATGCAGATATATGCTCAGGTTTTAGTTGCATTACACCCTTAAGAGTAGCCTCCCAATCCTTTAAGCTCTGACCTGGCAATCCATATATCAAATCTATATTCATATTTTTAAACCCAGCATTTCTTGCGGAATAATAGTTTTCCATAAATTCTTCTTTAGTATGAATCCTTCCAATAAACTTTAAAATATCATTATTGAGGCTTTGAAGCCCCATGCTCAACCTATTTATCCCTACACTATTATAGAACTCTAATTTTTCTTTAGTTAATGTTCCTGGATTAGATTCTGTTGTAAACTCTATATCCCTGGATATATTGAAATTCCTATGAAGACCTTTTATAATCTCATCAAATTTTCTTATATCAAGTATAGAGGGCGTGCCCCCTCCTATAAAAATTGATTTCACTTTGTATTCTTCTAACCTATTTCCGTACATATCCATTTCTTTAATTAAAGCATCAATATAGGCATCTATCATGACACGATTTTTATTATAGGAAACAAAATCACAATACCTGCACTTTTTAATACAAAATGGTATATGCAAATATAATCCTATCTCTTTCATACGTATCTCCTCCGTAATAGCTACAAGTTACAAGTTCCAAGTTCAAGTCTTTAGGTCATACTTTTAGGTAAAACAAGGTCTTTAATTGTTAAAATTAATTTTAGATGGAATAAATTTAGTCACCTAATATTAGGTGACTATAGTTTATTTATTTTCATCGTATTTTAATACAGATAAAAAGGCTTCCTGTGGAACTTCTACACTACCCAGCTGTCTCATTTTCTTTTTACCTTCTTTTTGCTTTTCTAATAGCTTTCTCTTACGTGATATATCTCCACCATAACATTTAGCCAATACATCTTTTCTCAATGCCTTTATTGTTTCACGAGCAATCACCTTATTACCTATGGATGCTTGAATCGGTATAGCAAACATATGCCTTGGAATTACTTCCCTCAATCTCTCACAGATAATCCTACCCCTTGAATATGCTTTACTTTCATGAACTATAAGGGAAAATGCATCTATAGTTTCTTTATTCAATAATATATCCATTTTCACTAGGTCAGATTTAACATACTTCTTAAATTCATAATCCAAGGAACCGTATCCCCTAGTTTTAGATTTAAGAGCATCGAAGAAATCATATATTACTTCATTAAGGGGAAGTTCATAGCTTAAAATAAGCCTTCTATCATCAATGTATTCCATATGAAGCATAGTACCTCTTCTATCCTGACAAAGCTCCATAACATTTCCTACAAATTCGTTAGGGGCCATTATTTTTGCATCCACAATAGGTTCTTCCATATGAATGATCTCACTTTGATCAGGTAAATTAGTTGGATTTTGAATCATCAAAACCTCACCATCAGTCTTTGTTACTTTATATATAACCCCTGGGGATGTAGTAATGATATCCAGATCAAATTCTCTATCTAATCTTTGCTGTATTATTTCCATATGAAGCAATCCTAAGAATCCACATCTAAAGCCAAATCCTAAAGCCACGGAAGTTTCTGGTTCAAATTCAAGGGCCGCATCATTCAATTGTAATTTTTCTAAAGCATCCCTAATATTGTCATATTTTTCTCCTTCAGCTGGATAAATACCACAGTAAACCATAGGTGTAGCCTTTTTATAACCAGCTAAGGGCTCCTTACAGGGATTACTTGCATCGGTTATAGTGTCTCCAACTCTGCAGTTTTTTACATCCTTAATACTTGCAGTAATATATCCAACATCACCGGCTTTTAAAATATCTACAGACCTTGGTCCTGGAGAAAATACCCCCACTTCATTGACCTCAAATTTTTTTCTGGAAGACATCATCATTATTTTATCTCCACGCTTAACAGACCCTTGTTTGATTCTTACATAAGCAACTGCACCTTTATAGCTATCATAATAGGAATCAAAAATAAGAGCCTGCAAAGAAGCCTGTTCATCTCCTTCTGGATGGGGAACGTACTTTACTATAGCATCTAAAACTTCCCCGATATTTAGGCCTTCCTTTGCTGATATCAGTGGAGCATAGTCAGCTTCTATTCCAATAACATCTTCAATTTCTTTTTTTACTTCATCAGGTCTTGAGCTAGGTAAATCAATTTTATTTATGACAGGAACAATTTCTAGGTCTTGATTAACAGCTAAATATACATTAGCTAAGGTTTGTGCCTCCACCCCTTGAGTAGCATCTACAACTAAGACCGCTCCTTCACAAGCAGCCAGACTACGGGATACTTCATAGGTGAAATCAACGTGACCTGGAGTATCAATTAGATTTAATATATATTCTTCTCCATCCTTATTGTATACTAGTCTTGTAGCCTGAAGCTTAATGGTTATTCCTCTTTCTCTTTCTAAATCCATTGTATCTAAAATCTGATCCTTCATCTCTCTCTCTGTAAGAAGACCAGTCTTTTCAATTAATCTATCGGCCAAGGTTGACTTACCATGATCTATATGAGCGATAATACAAAAATTTCGTATCTTGCTTTGGCGATTCTCCGACATGAATACTATTTCCTCCCTTTATAAACAGTAATAATCTTTATAAATTATAACATAATAAAATATTGTAGTACAGAACAAAGTATTTAAGCCGAGTATTACCTCGGCTTCAGATTGTAGACAAAGTCTACAAGATGGTAGGCTTTGACAAAAGTTCAATTTCAAGGCACGCTAAAATCGAGTAGCGGAGCTTGCTTTGGCTGCAAGTGAGCAACGGAGATTTTGGTTTAGGCGAAGAAATTGGGCTTTTGTCAAAGCCTAAAGCCGAGTATTACCTCGGCTTAGAGTTAAAAACACCCTCTACTAATTCCACGACCAACTTCCCCTTTTCATCAGCAAATCTCTTGATACTCGTTATTCCATACTGGGTTTTTTCTTTTATATTTGCAGCTAACTTGTCCACTTTCTCTACATTAACTAGGTATCTATCCCCACAGAAAACAACTTCTAGGTTTTTTTCATCAAGTCTACTATAGCTTAGGAATGATGAATCACCCATAGACATCATGGAACGATTAGTCTCATCTACGATTTCCAATCCTATGTATAACAAGGCAATCAAAAAGAAAAAAGATAACAGGCCTATGAAAACCCTACCTACTCTTTTTTTTCTGTTTTCTTTTATAATTTTTTTCTGTTGTACTCTATTCATATTCCTCACCATTAGTATTTTTGACATATGAATTTTTTTTATTCCATAAAAGTAAAAATCCGTTGAAAATAAAAAAAGCCGGTAACCCTAAACTGGCAACCGGCAAGTAGAATTTTTCTCTACTTTATATCAGTTAGTTTTTATAACAAACTTTCTTAGTGCTTGATTAACTACTTGACTCAAATACTTAGCTGAACGCTGTGCTTCCTCTATAGTATTTGCATTACTACCTATCTCAAACAAAGCATAGTAATCTGATTTGTATTGATTTAATTTATATTTAAAAGCCTTTGATTCTTTTATAATTATTTTTGTTGCAAACCCAGGATACATTTCATCACTAATAGCTTTTATATAATAAGCGAACTGCTTTAACTCCTCTACATTATCATTTCCGCCCCCAATAACAATAGAAAATCTTGCAGCCTTTTCTCCATTTATTTCAACACAGCTTTCTTTTCTAATAGCCTCATAATCCCTTTTATCTAATCCATCTATATTGTTTATTCCATCCCTATGTATATCGAAGATAACCTTTAAGCTTGGATTCGCCTTAAGATTTTTATTTAAGGTCTGTAAGGATCTACTATAGGATCCCTCATAGGAAGGATGATCATGTACAGTATCATCTTGAATGACCTTAAATCCACTATTTTCAAGATAACCCTTCATTAGCTCTCCTATGGCTCTAACAGTATATTTCCTATTCAAAGAATGGTAATTCCCCACTGTTTCAGGCTTATATGACTCTGTAGCATGGGTGTGATATATAAATATCAATGGTTTATCCATTTGATGCTCTATTTTTTTTGGTGCAGGTACAGGGGTACTGACTATCTCAATATTGCCATTTAAGTCTTCTTGTTTTTTATTATTATTTTCTTCATCATTATTTTTTTCATCAAGACTTATTACTTGAATATCTCCTTCATAAAGATTATTATCTTGACTTAATTGTTTTTCATTATTATTTATGGTTGTATTTGGATTATTAAGAATTTCCTCAGCATCATATATATCATGGGTATCGTAGTCTTCATTCTCATCGACACTAACATGGACATCTATATCCCCTTCAACATTTTTGATCATAGGAATCTGTGCTTTTATTAAGGATTCAGGTTTTTTGTAGTCAAAATCTATAGCCTTAGCTAAAAAATCTTTAATGAGTATATTCGTATCCTTTCCGCCATTTTCTTTATAGTTAATCTCAAGCATGGACATAGATTTATTAATAATATGAATAAACAAATTGTCATTACCTTGTTTTACTTTAGTACTAGCTTTATTGAATCTGGCTTCGGCTGTAGCAAGGATTACAGTATTATTAATAAAAAATATATTTATGGATAAGGATATCATCATAAAAGTAATTAGCACTAACAAAAAACTAACCATATTGTAATCCCTATTATTTTTTTTCATTTGATTCCCCCTCACTTACTTTTTCTTTACGTTAGGCATATTCAAAAAATAAACTAGTCATCTTACTTGAACTTTTGATTCTTTTCCCCATACTCGGTTACTTAGATACAGTGGGTATGGACGTGACTGGGTGACTAGAAAATAATCAGAAGCACTTCGCAACCAGACTTGTTTATTTTTTATATGCCCTATCTATCATCCAAAATAATAATTTGGACTAGTTATTCACAATTAATTATATGTTTATGTAAAGGCTTATATGATTGAATTTAAAGTTATTTTTGGATGAGGAAATTGCATAGCTCTTACTTTGCTAAGCCTAATACGGGAATATCATCCTTGATTTAAGTGCTTAATATCATAGAGTCCTTGGCTTTTAGCGGGATTTTTACTCAAATATCTACTGAAGATATCTATTTACATCCTTCAGATCAACTCCAGGATGTAGGGCTATATTTATGCCATTGGCAATAATCTGAGATATATCCGTAATAATTTTATCTATCTCCTTAGTTGTTACTATAACATTGGCACCATAGGGTTCTAATACTTCTTTGATCAATGCATACTTTTCATCTTCTTTCATATCGTCTAGCAGTTTAAAGAATTCCGATCCTTTCTGGGAATGGCTTTTCAAAGCCTTTACAACCATACCGATTGTGTCATTGGTCATAGTTGCTGCATCAACTACCGTTGGAACTCCAATAGCTATAACTGGCACTCCTAGGGTTTCTTGATTTAATTGTTTTCTTTGATTTCCTACCCCTGAGCCAGGACTTATTCCAGTAGTAGAAATCTGTATAGTTGTACTTACTCTTTCCATTTTTCTTGATGCTAGGGCATCTATAGCTATAACGAGGTCAGGATTTGATTTTTCTACAATTCCCTTAATAATGTCACTAGTTTCAATGCCAGTTGTTCCCATAACACCTGGGGTAATAGCACTAACCGATGCCATAGATGGATCTTCTGTTTTTTTGTACATTTTGAATAGATGCCTTGTTACAAGTATCTTTGATACAACCTGAGGGCCTAGGGCATCAGGAGTAACATCCCAATTACCTAACCCAACAACAAAGGTGCTGAAATTTTTCTTCTTAGGTAATAAATGAACTAATTCCTTCGCCATAACTTTACTTACGCTATCCTTGATATCTGCATCTGCACTTTTAAGCCCTCTAGCTTCAACTGTTATATAACTACCTACAGGTCTCCCCATCAACTGACTTCCTTGATCATCTGTGATCTTTACCCTTGTTATTTCAATACCATCCTCCACTTCATCCTTTTCCACTTCAACCCCCGAAATTTCTTGCTGTTTTTCTTCCTTATACAACTCTCTAGCTTCGACCGCTAAATCCGTCCTTACTTGAAACATACTACACCTCCAATATTCTATATGCAGTTTTTTAGTCAATATTATTTTCTCTTTAAAGCCTTAAGTCTATTCATAAAAGAATATTTTATAGGTGTTTTGGAAATAAAATATATTATGACCCAGATTATTCATAGAAAATTTAAAACTCTACTTCGTCCTTTTGTTTCTAAGTCATTCATCAAATTCTTGATGTACCGTCTAGGTATGCTTTCAAATCTGATAAATGCCTTAGAAATCAAAACTACTCGTATATTTTCAAACTCTGTATGAATAATCTAGGTATAATATGAGCTATAGAAATCCCAATAAATCCTTTGCATTTGGATTCCTATAATACAATGGAATCATTGGCTACTAAAGGACGTAAAGTGTAGACTTATAATATATGATTATTTTTCTTGCAATTTAATTGCAATCATGATAAAATTACACGTGTTAAACAGCAAACGAGGGGGTGAAAATATTGGCTAATATCAAGTCTGCTAAGAAAAGAATCAAAGTTATCGCTAAAAAGACGGAGCAAAACAAAATTAGAAGATCTATGATGAAAACTGCTATCAGAAGATTTAACGAAGCAGTTGAAGCTGGTGATGTTCAATTAGCTACTGAGAAGTTCCGTTACGCTGAAAAGAAAATCAATAAAGCAGCTACAAAAAATACTATTCATAAGAATAATGCTGCTAGAAAGATATCTAGATTAGCAAAGCAATTAAAGCAACTTCAACAAGTTGCTAATTAATTCGCTAATTTTTCACCAACACCCGTCGTTAAACCCCGCTGCAAAACAATAAAAGCGTACTAAGTACGCTTTTTGACTTTTTTGAAAAAATTTTATTGTAATTCATCTGCTAAACCATAGATATCCCAGTCAAAACTTTGATTAAAAGCTCCCTAGAAACATAGGAAAGCATTACTCCTTCATATCATTTACAAAACATTGTTATCAAAACCTCTATGGATAATTTCGGAGCCATCTTGCCAGTTTTTATTTTCCTATCGGCATCCAATGACCAATTTAATATATTTAACAATTCCTTAGCAGTAAAAAAATTGGCTTGTTTAACATACTTTTTGGCAATATATTGGGGCAATGATATTTTGGGTGCTATTGCTGTAGCTGTATATCCTCTATCTACCATAAGCTTAACTTTATTAAGTATCTTGAATTGTCTAACGATCATATGTAATATTCTACCTTCTGGCTCTCCAATGGCAAGCATCTGGTTGAATAGGTTCAACGCCAAATTCCCATTTTTATCCCCAACTGCATCTACCAATAGGAATATATTGCTTTCCAATGGTTTACTCATAATCTTTTCAATATCAGCGGCTTCAATAGTGGATTTATCAGCGGTATAATTACATAGTTTTATGAGTTCATTCTCTACATCATACAGTGTTTGACTAGAATTCTTATCTATATAGCCTAAGAAATCTATAAGTAGGTCTAAAGAAGTACTATCTATTTTTTTATGGTTATTATTCAATATTTTTTGAATCCATTTTGAAAGGGTATATTTATCTAGCTTTGAAAACTCTAGAATTTTACCATTAGACTTTATTTCTTTTATAATTTTTTTTCTTTTATCAATCTTCTCTCCGGCCTCAAAAATTAAACATGTGGACTCTGGAAGCTTGGATAAGTATTTTATTAGACTTTCTTCATTATCTTTACTTAAAATGCTTTTACTTCCACTAAAAGCATCCTTAGTTCTAACAATCACAATCCTCTTTTCACCCATAAAAGGCAAGGTTTCACAAGAATTTAATATGACATCAATATCATCTTGAAATCCATCAAAGAAACTAAAGTTAAAACTTTCATCATTAGCATTATTTATATATTTATGTTTTATGGCTTCAATAGCCCTATTGACCAAGTATTTTTCTCTACCAAAAAACAAATAGACCTTTGAAATATTATCTTCTTTTATATCCTTTAACAAGCTTTTATATGCCATCATTTCCTCCTAAATATTATTGAATCATTGTATGAACTTCTATGCTGTCTCCATCAGATTCTATTATAACAGCTCCATTATTATCATTTCTATATATTTTTATTTTTCTTTTATTTAAAGTATTGAGGGTATTTTCATGTGGATGTCCAAAAACATTTTTTCCTACTTGGATTACTGCTATTTCGGGGCTAAAATAATCAATAAAATTTCCACAGCTTGATGTATTACTTCCGTGATGACAAACCTTTAGTATATCAATATCTCTTTCAAAGGTTTCCTTAATTATTTCCTGTTCAGCTTCTTTTTCAATATCACCCGTTAATAATACCTCAAAATCTTTATATTTTAAGATAATTACTAGGGAATTATTATTTATATCATCCTCTGTATTCCCCATTGGAGTCGGTGAAGGATGTATGGCTGTTAATGTCAGGTTTTTTTCTAGGGTAATTGTCTTACCCCTGGTAAATTCCTTGATAGGAATATTTTTCACTGCACATTGTTTGACCAATTCTTCATATTCTTCACAAGAATAAATTTTGGTGCCTATGACCACTGACTCAAATTTCACATTGTTAATAACATCGATTATTCCACCAATATGATCATTATGTATATGACTAATACATATTAAATCAATATTTGATATATGGTTTTTAAGTAAAAACTTAGACAAAAAATCCTTTTTATATTTACCTCCATCTATCAATACATTCTTTCCCTTCGGAGTTTCTATAAGTATACAATCACCTTGTCCCACATCCACAAAGGTTACTTTTATCTTCTTAGGCGATACAAGGCTAAAACCGTAAACGCCTAAAACCACAATCAAAAAAAATAGTAATATCTCCCTTAACTTATATTTATTTATATAGGGAATCCTGTCTTTATAGAATATTAACATTATACCAAAATAGAAGGCTGCTAAGAACAGAAAACTAGGTGAAATAACATTAAAACTACTAAAGGGTATGTAAGAGGAAATTGAGTTTGTCCATATTAATATTTTTATTAGCAGCTTATCAAAATAGGCTATAAACCTTGCAATACTCATATGTACAAATAATGTAATAAAAAGTACTAGGCTCAAAGGCAAAATAAATGTGATTAATATAACAATTGGGATATTTATTATGGGTGCAATAAGGGAAAAATTATTAAAATGATATGCAATGATGGGAGAAGTACCAATTTGTGCCGACAAAGTTGTAGAGACCATTTTCCTTAAAAAATTAGGAAGCACCCTTAACCTTTCATAAATGGGTTTATAAAATAATCCTATGGATATAACCGCAAAAAATGAAAGCTGAAAACCTACATTAAATATTATAAAGGGATTTATTATGACATTAACTAAACAAATCAATGCTAGAGAAGAAAATAAGTCGTATTTTCTATTAAAGGTATTTGATAAAGAACATAATGTTATCATTGATGATGCCCTTATGACGGAAGGCGAAAATCCAACAACAAATGCAAAAACCCATATCAATAATACAAGTATCGAGGATTTATATTTCTCTTGGATCTTAAGACTTTTCAATATAAAATCTATAAAAACAAAAAGAATACCGAAATGTAAACCTGACACTGCTAATGCATGGGCCGTACCACTTGCCTTAAATTCTTCATACAAGTTTTTATTTATTATTTTTTTATCACCAAATGCCATACTTAAAGCTATCTTTCCTTCATCATCGGGAAGAATTTTCAACGTTTTATTATAGATATAACTTTTAATTTCATGTCTTAGTTTTAGTAAGAAGGGTAAATTACCATCCCCTATAATTTTCATATTATTACTACTTATATTCAGTATAGTTTGTATACCTTGTGTCTTTAAATAAAGATTATAATCAAACATCCTAGGATTTCTAGCCCCATCGGGGATTTTTAACTTACCCTTTACAATAACTTTTTTATCATTAAGACTTATTCCTTTATAATCAAATATCTTCAATAATGCTTTGTCCTTAATCTCATAGCTTTTACCTTTATATTTGACCCTATTGACATTAAATATATAGACACTTTTATCAGTAACATATTTCTGAGCGCAATCGCCAATAAGTTCTACCTTTTTATTAACAAAACAATTTAAAGGGTCCTTGATACAATAATTATACTCTAAATGTAGAGCCCCTAAAAAAAATATCCCACACAATATTATAATTATTCTTTCTTTACGTTTTAAACTAACTAACAATATAATCATCAATACATTAAACGATATTATTGTCAATATAATTTTCATAGATAATCTTAAATAAAATTGAACTATAATCCCTAGAACTAAGGCTATGGCTATACCAACAATAGGTCTCCTATACATAGGCACACTTCCACTCTCGACTTTTATTTACTTTTATTTACAATTCTCTATTTGTTTCTAATTTCCTTCTTTTTATATACAATCAAAATAGCCTATGGGAATTCTTGACTTCCCATAGGCATAATTTTTTTCAAAAAACTTTTCCAGTATATATATTATAGAAATTCAAATATAAATTTTAATCCTTTTTAATGAGTATTGCCGATAATGCCGCAGTGAGGGGTATGGCTAAAACCAAACCTATACTCCCTGCAAGGGAACGAATTATCTCCGTTGCAACAATATCTAAATTAATAATCCTCAGCAAAGATGTTTCATAGGACATAAACAACAGCATTAAGGGTACTGTACTACCTGTATATGCAAGAATCAATGTATTTGACATGGTTCCCATTATATCCTTACCAACATTCATTCCGGAAATAAATAGCTCTTTTGTAGTTAAATTGGCATTAGCACGATTAATTTCTTCAGTTGATGAAGCAATGGACATACTAACATCCATTACTGCTCCTAATGCACCTAGCAATATTCCACAAAAAAGCAAATCTCTAAAATTGAATTTAATACTTTGGGGAATATATAAAAGCATAACTGCTTCCTCACTAGATAATCCTGTTAATTTAACCTTTGTACCAATGATAAAGGCTAGAAATCCGGCTATTAGTACTCCAGAAAGTGTTCCCACTATTGCGGTAAAGCTCTTCTTTGTGAAACCAGAGATTATAAGAATTGTCACAATAGTTATAGTTGCCGATATTACTATTGTTAAGATAACAGGATTGAATCCCCGTAGCATCAAGGGTAAAAGAACCTTAAAAATCATGAGCATAGTAAATATTAATGTAGCTATGGTTTTTAGACCTTTATATTTTCCAATCAACAATAGGATAATGATATATGTAATAGTAAGTATATATATGTAATTATTCCTTACATAATCCGTAATATTTATTTCCAATGTACCATCTTCCAGTTCTTCAATAAATACCAATACTTTATCCCCGACTTTTACAGGAATATCATATACGGGATGCCCCGATTGAACATTCTCTATATTAAAAATCTGGTTTTTATATTTGCCAGTTAGAACTTTTAATTCAACAAATTGAACGGCCTCAACATGCTCATCAGCAATATCATCTTCAATGAAAACTTCTAATACCTTAGCCTTTTCGTAGGTAGATAAATCCTTTTCAGCATAAACATAAAAACTCAATGAAACAAATATTAGTACAACTAATGCCAGTATTCTTTTTGCCAACTGTATCACCTCATCATATTCTAGTCAAGATAATTATAACATGATATAGTTGCAAATTCTATGTTACAGGGTAAAAATTTATAAATTTGTAATATTTTTTCAAACTCGACCATGATAGAGATCCTTTATTCCCTTTAACTTTTTCATACTTAGTGAACCTTTTTTAGAACCTAAAAAAACCTTCATATTTAGATTGAAGGTCATTTTTGTAGTTATTAAGAACTATAGAATTTAATTAGTGATTTAAGTAATTTGGTAAGTCTTTAGGTGAGGTGTGATCATTGCCAATATAATTTAAATCCGCTTCAATATTTATACTGTGATTGTTTTTATCGTGCTTTATTTTGGTATTTTCTATTCTACCATCGTCTTGATGGTATTTTAGAAATTGAGTTAGTATATCTCTGGCATTTTCTACACTAATATCATCGTTATAGGCAACTAAATATTCCCTTTCAGGAACTTCTAGATAAAGTTTATATTTATCCTTTAATTTCACTCTTCTCTCTGATATGCTATTTATCAATATTCTCACCTTCCCTTCAGCTTTATTATGTGTAGAAATAGTTATCATAATACATAAAATGAAAAACTGAATAAAATGGGATTCTTGAATTTTGGATCAAAATTTTTAAAAGACCTCAATAAAAAAGTTTTGACTGGAATCTCTATAATCCTATGTCAGGCTAAACCTAGATTATCCATAGGAGTTTCAGACTATCCTAAGTATTTTTAAATCTCCTATGAATAACCTTGATTAAGCTCCTAATTTAATTTATATATCATAGGTTTTATACTCCGTCGCTATTTCTACATCACCTAAAAAGCTTCTCTTAACTTCATTAACAACCTCTTCTAAGTCATACTCAGGCCATATATGGGTTAGCAAAAGCTTTTTAACTCCCGTTGAGGTAGCTAACTCACCAACTTGTCTAGCAGATAAATGATATACATCCTTTGTCAAATCCTTATCCAGTAAATTGCATTCACATAAAAGCAAATCCGCTTCCCTTGATATTGATCGAAGCCCATTACAGTATCTAGTATCACTAGTATATACAAATTTTTTGCCATTTTTTTCAACAATTACAGCATATGTTCTTACTGGATGAGACATAAGCTCAAATGTAATCTTCATATCACCAAAGGTCAATATACTCCCTTTATTTAGCTCATTTAAGATGAAAGCATTCTTAAACTGCATCTTCTGATATACATCCAATGGGTCATTTGGGGCATATAGGGGTATACTCTTGTTTATCTTCCCCTTCCCTTGATTAATACCGATAGCGTACCTCATAACCATTATATCTGACATATGATCGCTATGTAGGTGACTCAATATTATTGCATCTATCTCATTTAAGCTTCCAATCTTCTCTAATAATCTACTCAATACACCATTTCCACAATCTATTAAAATTTTGAATCCTTCATCCTCCAAAAGATACCCTGAGCAAGCTCCACCAGCTCTAGGATATGGTCCGCAATTACCTAAAATCGTTATTTTCATTAGTTGTCCTCCTATTTGTTTGTTGATATAGAGTCTATAGTTTATGAACTCTGATTTAGTATTACTAAAATTTTACCATAAAGTATGCTTATTTTGCCAAAAAAAAGAAAATGAATATCTTAATATTAAGATATCCACTTTTTTTGCTATTATTTTATGATTTTAGCTTTCTTTATACCTAAACCCATTGGGAAAAATATAAGAGCCCCTGTAAGTCCTTGTATAACATTTGGCCCAAGTTCTACCAAGGGGGTCTTAAAGCTACCAAGCATTATGACCTGGGAAATATAATATCCCGTTGCCATCCATATGGAACCTATTATTACAGCGGCTATATTTCTATAATTTAATAAATTTTCCTTATTACCATCGGCTACTTTACCTACTATAAGTCCCATTAAGCCTTTAACTATAAGTGTTGGTATAAAATATGCTGGTGCAAGTAAAAGATCCGATAAGGCAGCTCCTAATCCACCTGCAACTAAACCATATCTCCATCCAAATATAATAGCGGCAAAGAAAATAAAACTATCACCTAGATTTAGATATCCACCCGTCGCGGGTATTGGTATTGTAATGGCCATCGATGAAACAGTTACCAAAGCCGTTAAAAGTGCCATAATAGTTAAATCCTTAGTACTAAGATTACCCATTGTACTCCCCACTCCCCCAAGAATTGTATCGTCATGTATTATTACAAGTATATTATACAATAAATTGTACCTATTGTAAATAGTGAGATAAGGGTGAAATATAGAACAACGGGATTATTGTACCGATACAATAATCCCGTTGTTCTATAACCACGATTCTAGTTTATCTATATCCTTTATAATTATTTTCTTCCCCTCAATTTTTATTGAACCCTCTTTTTTAAATCTACTAAGCACCCTACTTACAGTTTCTCTTGCCGTTCCAATCATATTAGCTAATTCCTGTCTAGATAACTCTAACTCAAATTCAACGTGGCCATTTGCTATAACCCCATGATTTTTTGATAATGCTATAAGAGTATTGGCTGTCCTTGAGTATGTGTCATTTAAAGCTAATTGCTTTAATTTCATTTGGGCATCAAATAGTCTTTTACTCAAAATTTTTATTAAATTAAAACCTAGCTCGGCATTCATCTTAATCAGTTTTTCTAAGTCACTATTCTTAATAACTCCTACTATAGCATCTTCTAATACTTCAGCGGTAGCTGGATAGCTTATATCATTGAATATAGTAACTTCAGCAAACACTTGATTTTTGCCATAAATATTTAATATCAGCTCTTTCCCATCCTTTGATGATTTAAAGATTTTTATTTTCCCAGATTTTATAAAGTATGAGGCTATGCCCTTATCACCTTCCATAAAAATTATACTTCCCTTTTTATACTTTTTATCAAAGGTTATAGATGATATTTTTTCTAGATCCCCATCCTTTAATTGGGAAAAACTTGGAACACTTCTTAAGGCTTCAATACCATTCATTTAGTTCTCCTTCTTCTTCATTTATATATTGACTATTGCTAATTCATAATTTTCTTCATACTTACTTATAATAAATAATCTACTTTTATCCGGTGATTCATATATACCAATAACATTCCCATAGGTTTTATACTTAAGATAATTGGATTTTAGATCAGTTATATATATACCATCATTATGAACATATAGGAATTCATTTGGCTTCAAATTCTTGTAAAGAATTTTTTCATTATTTACTTCTCCGTTAGTAGTAAACCCATGGACATTGTTATACTCCTTTTCATATCGGCTTTCTAAGTCCATTATCTTAATACTTTTTCCGCCATCTTTACTTTTTGAATATATATATAAATAGCTGTCACTTAATTCTATTTTAAAGTTGTCACCTATATTATCTATATTCTTAAAGTAACCAGCTAAATCGGCAAGGGTATTATTTTCAATATTATAAATATAAACTCTATTAAAATTGTATTTATTTTGCTCCTTATTATACTTACCCACGGTGATAAGCATTCTATTATTGTCTTTCCAAATCGATGGTTTCATTACTTTAAACCCTTCACCAAAATTTTGAGCATATTTAATTTTACGGGTTTTTAAATTAAAAAATCCAGCCCTATCTCCAACTAGATTGTAGGAGCTTTTTTCTTTTGTATTTACTACAGAGTTGTTTTCCATATATGTAAAGGCAATCTTGAGATTGTCCTTTCCCCATACAGGATTTATTCCCATAAGCTTTTCAGCGTATCTTTTACCTGAATCAGCTCCATATACCGAGAAATTACTTTCTTTAAAATTTTCTCTATTTATATTAGCAATTGCTAAATATCCACCTTCATAGGAAAAACTTATATTTTTTTTAAAATCACTTAATACTCCATTGTTTATCTCTTCATCTATCTTTGCTATTTGATTATTGGCAAAATTATAAATTTTTATGTTCTTATCATCAATGTCATAATAAGCTACTTTTTTCTTATCATCAGATATTTTAAATAATAATTTATCATTATATTTAATATTTTTAGCCAAAACCACGGGTTTATGACCCTTCTTTACATTAAATAATCCCCTTTTATCCTTCCCCTGGGCATATATCAAATAATTATCTTCGGCAATTTTCTGTAAAGATTTAATATCCTCTTTAAAATCCTTACTATAAAATTCATCTTTTTTAGAATCGTTACTTAAAGAAAGCTTTTTGTCATTATAATTAAATTGAAATATTTGAAGATTATCACTGCCCTTAGTTTTGCCTTTGAACTCAACAGTATTATCATTTATCCACTTTACGGCTTCTATAGAATTTATTTTTGAAGCATATTTAATAAAATTTTCCCCATCAACTATCTCTAGCTCACTATTTTGATATTGGTCATTTCCTAAACTAATTACTTTTATATCATCTTTAAAAGACTTTGCCATAATAAATGCCACAAGTATAAGCCCACAGAATATTAATACAATTTTATTACCCTTCATTATTCCTTCTCAGCTCCTTATTAATTCATCGTTTCTTATTATTTCTATCAAAATATAGCTTAGTTATTGTTTCAATTTCATCCTCTGTAAAGTCAAATATTTTATATAGGATATTGTCTATTTTATTTTGATGTTCTTCTATTGCTTTATAGTCACAATTATCTCTGCCTTTAGATATCATTTCATTGGTCATTTGGATAATATCCTCTTTTATATCAATGTCAAAACTTAATTTTATAGGTATTTGAGCCAATGGATTAGAATACAGCTCCAAATAATCTCCCTTCCTTTTTCCCATATTATATAGCCAAAAATATATTATTTTAGAGTTTAAAATACTTAATAATAATTTAAGATCAACATTCTCATTTTTCGGAGTAATAAAGTATACATCCGCACTAGCATACCACATACCATCATCATATCCAAATCTATTTTGTAATGCTCTTTGAGGAGCAACTATCTTAGGGCCTTCAAAAATCCTTTGTTCTCTACCCCATTGAAGTGCAAACCATTTTCTAGTACCTTTCCTCGTTTCTCTCCTCAAGTTAAGTACATCTCGAAATTTTTTTAAGTGATTTTGAATAACATCACAATATTCGCTATTGGATATATTTTCATCGGTAAAGTATAGTATATATTTATCTGTAGAATTTGCAGTAAAATACCTATCAATATTACTGTTTTTATAAAAGGGTTTAAGCAGCTTACAATTATCCATATTGCCCTCTATTATTTCTTCTCTATTTAAAACAAAAATTCCTTTATGCAGGGTGATATTGTTTCTCTTAATATCCTCTTTATTGAGTTTTTGCTCCATCATTCTTTTGGTAACCTTATCACCTCCGCTAACTATGCCTTGATTAATATTGCAAATTTGTCCTAATCTTAACTCGGAGTATTTTCTGATCTTTTTTACTATATGGGAATATTTTTCTTCAGGAAAAATCATTATATTTCCATTTTCACTATATAAGTCCCTTTGTTTTTCAAGTGAATAGGTTGATATATCCCTATTTTCTATATCTTCTTTATTTAATAATTCAATAATTTCATCTGTCTTCAGACTACTTTTTTTTATGTACCTAATATCTATATGCTTATTTTCATAAGCCCCCTTTGTAATAGTGAAAATCATATTATGCTGACCCTTTGCACTTTTAAAAATTTCATACTCATTAAAATTAATTATATTTTTAAAGCTTGTTTTTTCCCTTAAAAATTTTCTTAGCTTTTTTGCCCCATCTGCCGTAATAAAATAATTTGTTGTTATATATGATAGAACTCCATTGTCTTTTAAGATATCAATTCCTCTATAAATAAAATAATAAAAATAGTCCATCTTAGCTTCATAGTATTTTTTTCCAAAATCATATTTCTTTATGTTTTCAAATAATTCTTTATTGCCCTTTTCACCTATATAGGGTGGATTACCAATTACTATATCAAATCCACCTTCGTCTATAATTTCCCTTACCTTTCCATCTTCAAAAATATCATTACCTAGCAAAGTATTCCTTCTATATAAGTTTAAATGTAGGGACTCAAGATTAAAACCCTTGTGAAAAGCCAGTATATCTATGTATTTTAAAGCTACAATTTCAAGGGGTGTTTGTTGTATATCCATACCGAAAATATTATTTTCTAACAAACTCTTTTTTTCATAATACTCATCGTAATCATATCTTAATGCTTTATATATTAGTATTTTTATACTAAATATTTTCTCAAAGATATAATTTAGAAATAAACCTGAACCACAGGAAATATCAACAATTTTTAGTTCAGTGAATATATCCAATAAATTCCGCAATTGAAAATCGCTTATGTTAACAATCACTTCATCTTTAACCAGCTTATTGATGCATATGGCATCTAATTTGGTATTCTCTTCTAGATAGTTTTTTATAGAATTTGAAACCATTAGCTCTACAATATAAGTAGGAGTATAATAGCTACCGGTCATCTCCCTTTTTTTATCATTCAAATATTCATCAAAGATATTACTAAGGATTAGTAAATCTACATTTAAAGAAAGCTTCCCTACTTTTTCTTCTAAATCATCATTTTCCATAATCCTTTCATCCATATGACCAAAGCATTTAAATAAAAATTTCATATAGGAGTCATAACTAATTTCATGCTTTTTTAATACAGCTTTTCTCAGAAAATAGATAAACATTTCTTCTTTTATATGATCTTTTATTTCAAGACTATCTAAAACACTATTAAAATCCTTTATCATACTATTTTTCATTATATTATACCTCACATTGTTAGTTCCCTTAAAATATTATATTTTAATCCTTTGATTAACACAAGGAAAAAACTATCTACATGCATTTAAAACTCTTTTTTTCAGAAGCATGAAAAAAACCCCAACACATTCAGTGCTGGGATTTTATAAACTTATCCTTTTAAAGCCTTTACATACTTACCTTCTCCAACTTTCTTTACTCCATCTATTTCTTGAATAATTTCATCAACTATTAAATCAATATCTGTAATATTTACATCTATCCCTTTTTTCTTCAAATACTTCATAATTGTTAATAGCCTAATATGATAATTACAAGGATTCTTGAAATAAGGGTGCTTTTCAATATATTTTTTTATTCTATTTCTATCAATAAAACACTCAATCTCAATACTCTTATTTTCCATATCCTTCTCAACTTTTCTCAGATAGTCATTTACATATTTTTTTGGATTATTGTACTTATTAAGCAACACCCTAATATCTTTAATTACATTTTCCATTTGAATATTATCTGATGGTGTTTCCATAATATTTTTGTCATTTTCCCCCTCGTACGGCTCTGACAAGTCCGCAGTCGCAGTTTCCATAGAAATAACTGTACCCCTTTCAATTATTAATGTTACAATTTATTTTACTACCATTATAAATAACTGTCAAATTCTTTGACATCATTACCAAAGGAACAAATTGCATAATTACCTTCCGTAAAAAACATCTACTATATATAGTTTTAGAATCTGCGAAGACATACCACCAAATATACTATATCTTAAATATTCAAATTAAGGATGATATCCCCATATGTAATTTTGCCAAGTTACAATTATGCAATTTCCTCAAACCTGTAAAGTATGTAAATAGTAAGCATCAATCTAGTCACAATAAGGATTATCCCTATGAAAGAAGATCATCCAATGTAAGTATCTCATCATTCATATACTTTATAAACTCACTAGCAATATCCTCTAGCACTCCTTTGGCATCATCGCTATCTATACTAGAAATACACTCCATCTCTAATTTATCCCTTAACAATACTATCTCACTCAGCACCTTTTTTCCATCTTCCTTGTACATAATATAAAAAAGCGTATTATTTTCTTTATAATCAAATTCAATGTTTTGACTTTTTGAAAAAGCATCACATAACTTTTCTCTATCTAAAACCGCATAGTTACTTTGATATACGGTATATTGATCATTACTTTCCATCTGTTGTTTTGTTATATCATCAATAATGTGTGTAAAGCTACTTATAAGTATTACATTATTCTTAGTAAACTCTTCAACTGAAACCAAACTATTCCTTTCTTTAGAAGCCTGAAACTGTTCATAGAAGACCTTTTCTATTCCATTTTGGAAGCGCTTGTCTAATGTTGAGTGATCATCTAAAACATAATTCATTCCGTCTACATTTACAACTCTTCCAATCAAAAGCTGGTTTGAATTTATTCTTTCCAATCCTTCATCTATAATAAACTCCTTTTTCAGAAAAATATCCACTATTTTTTTCTTATCCTTTATGTCTATAATTTCATATATCGATAAATATGTATCCGATAGTTCCTTTAGGATTTTATATTGATTATCTGTTAGTTTGCTACTCATTACCTTCATATATTCCTCAAAAAAATTATTTTTATTATCAATTTTATAATCCCACATTAACCATGAAGTAAAATTCTTTTCGCTATATGAATAATTATCTTTATTGATGGCTCTTATGAATTCTTTCTTAGCTTTATCCACTTCTTCAGTATAATTACTACCTAAAGCAAAATACAGTACTTTATTAACAATTTCATTTTCTAACAATTTAAATTCATCAATTGGTATACCCATTTCTTCACTCCTCAAAACTTGTGATTTTTTGTTATTATAATCCAAAGAAAATAATCAGCTTTATAACAAAAGTTCAATTTCAATAAAGCTTGAACTTGAACTTTTGTTATAGGGTTTTCATAGTATAACTTAATTTATACATGGACAAATATGCGATGCTTCTGGGCATTTTGAACGTGTATAAATTAAAGTTTATACTAAAATCCCTATAGATGGTTTCTGCATAAGGTAATTATGCAATTTGTTCTATAGACTTTGTCTATAATCTAAAGTAACATAAAATTATTTTAACTTTAATATATAATCTAAGGCAGGAGCTTTTTTATAAAAATCACTAAATCTATATTCTTCTCTTTCATCTAGGGGATATAACTCCCTAAATATTAGTTTCAAATCTTCATCTGAGACATCTATTAAATCTATATTCCCTAATTCATTGACAATTATATTTGCTAGCTCTTGATCAATTTCATATATATCATAATCACTTTCAGCAAAAATATTCTTAAAAAAGCTTATATCATCATCATTTGTTATATCTATTATTGCAATATCATAAAGCTTATCATATCTATGTTTAATATTTTTTACCAACTTATTCCATATATCTATTCCCTTACTATTTAATTTACTTGTTACCTTTCCTTTATCTTCAAATACTCTTAAGAGCAAAATTTTACAACAATAATTAAAACAAGACTTCTTTAAAAAAAGCCTACACCACTTTTTTTCATCATATTCAAGATTTTTTCTGCTATCTATTCTAAATTTTTTAATCAAGCCGATATTTTCGTATTCATACTTTATTATAAATATCTTTATAAATTTTTCAAGTATTTCTATTATATTTTGTATTTCATGCAAGTTTTTTCCCCCTCTCTTTGATATAATACATCAGTCCTTACTACATAATATTTCATTACCCCTATATTTGTCAGTTTATTTTTGATATTAAAGAATATATATATAGGGAGGAGGGATTTTATTGAAAAAAATTATAATTGTAATCTTAATTATTATACCAATTATTTCTATGGTATTGTTGACAAATCAAGATTTTGCCACTTTATATACTTCTGCTATCGAAGCCATTAGCATAAACGATATATTCATCCCTTATAATCTTCTAGAACAATACGAAGGCGATAATCCTACTAAAAAAAAGGAGGCTGAAAGTGAAATCAAAAACATATGTCTAAACATTCTAGAATATCCAAATTGGCAAAACTATTTAGACTATATAGATTTGAAGGTATACAAGGGTAATGTCTCACCTCAACAGGGTGATGAACTTATTGTTGCATTAAATTTTTCTAAGGATTTAGCATCGATTTGTGTATTTAGCGATAATGGTCAAAATTACAGCTTTATAGGAAAAATAGAAAACTTATTACCCATAAATGAGATCAATTTTGTTAAAATTCCCGATAAAGAATATGATTTTCTAATTGCATACCAAACAGCCGACGAAAGACTTGGGGCATTCTACTATGAGAATTTTCTTGAGATTTTTATGTACAATAATGAAGATTTTGATAAAATGTTAAAAGAAACTATAGTTTACGAAGAAATATTCAAAAGCATATGGATTGATGAATCTTCGCCGGATAATGAATGGATTAAGAATATGAAGAAAAACAATATAATTTTTGTAGAAAATGAAAATCTTTATATAAATGTTACGGGAACAAAGAATAAATATACAGCCTCCACTTCCAATTCCATACCTAAAAATACTGATTTTAAATTAGTAGAAAGTAGCTCCTATCAATATAAATATTTTTGGAATAAAGAATTAGAAAGGTTTAACAGAAGTGAAGATATAGTCACATTTCATAATACCCAGGGATTTATAGTTGATGATAGTGAAACAGATAATAAAAATTTATGTGGTTTTTCTAAAAATAAATATAAGTTATTGACTACTTCTGGTAAAATAATCTATATAGATAAAGATTTTATAGACGATAACAAAAACCACTAAAGAATAAGGAGTGAATATACTTGACCATAAAACTATTCTATAAGAATACATATATAAAAGAATTCAATGCCAATATTTTGCAGATCCTTGAGGAAGATAATAAGTATCACCTTGAGCTTAGCCAGACTGCTTTTTATCCAGAAGGTGGTGGCCAACCATCAGATATTGGCTATATAGAGGATAATCCCGTCTCCCATGTATATGAAAAACAAGATAAGATATATCACGTTGTAGATAAACTACCTTCAAAATTAGAAACCGTTAATTGTAGGATAGATTGGGAAAAAAGATTTGATCATATGCAGCAGCATTTAGGGCAGCACATTCTCTCAGCAGCATTTGAAAAACTTCATGATGCAAAAACAATTGGTTTTCATCTAAGTGAAAATAGTTTGACTATTGATATAGACAAGGTTTTATCTAATAAGGATATACGTAAGGTTGAATATTTTACTAATCAAATAGTTTTTAATGATTTGTCAGTTCAAACAATATACCCAAAGGAAGACGAGCTTGCAAATATGCCCCTTAGAAAAGTTCCGACGGTTACGGAAAATATACGTATAGTTAAATTAGATGACTTTGACTACTCCCCATGCTGTGGAACACATCCAAATAGAACGGGGGAAGTTGGTCTTATAAAAATTAGAAAATATGAAAAATATAAATCCGGTTTAAGAGTTGATTTTGTATGTGGCAATAGGGCTTTAAAGGATTATCTATCGAAAAATGACATCGTAAATTCAATTTCATCAAATCTATCGGTTAAGCAGGAGGAAGTATTAAACAGTGTAGAAAGAATAACCACAGAATTTCAAGATATGAAGAAAGAAAATAAATATCTAAAAAGCGAAATAATTAACCTTGAAGCCATTGATCTACTAAGCAATGCAGAAATAATACACAATATAAAAATCATCAAAAAAACTTATTGTGATAGGGAGCTAGGAGAGATAAAGCAGCTATCATCTTCTTTAGTAAATGATGATAGCCGTATTGTTATCCTGGGAATAGTCACCAATAATCAAGCTAGACTTTTATTTAGTCGTTCAAAAAACTTAAATCAAATAAATATGAAGGAAATATTGAATGATTGTATCCCGTTGATCGATGGAAAGGGTGGAGGAAGTCCATTTTCAGCTCAAGGGGGCGGCCAAAATATTGATAATCTACAGATTGCAGTTGACACTGCTTATAAGGCTATAAAAGAACAACTATAGAGTTTTTTGCAGTTTATTTAAAGTCCCTTATACAAAGGGGACTTTTTTATTTTGAAAATTTCAACTTTTTTATAACAATTTTTATATTCCTTCATATACTGATATTAAAGCTAGAAAACATAAATAATTATAATAAATATGAAGGAGGATTTCCCTATGTGGACTAATCAATTTGGGTATTACCCACCAATGATGAGGGCTTACGGAAGAAACTATGATGAAGATTTATGTCTTTACTATGAAAAAGAAAAGGTATATTACGACAATAGATATCCTGATTGCTTTAAAGATGCATTAAAGGATTTAGAGTGTCAAAAAGTTGATGTTTCCCTAGTTAATGGCGAAACATACTGTGACGTTACTTTAGATGAAGTTAATAGAGACTATATCTCAATAAGAAAAAATGAATGTGAATCAGTTTGCTTGATTCCGATAAATAAAATATGTAGTGTGTGCGTATCAGATGATCTTGCTAAGGATTTATGGGGACAAAAAGTAAAAAAAGACAACAATAACAAATGTTATTGTAAATAGTTCTCAAAGGGAGCCCGATATAGGCTCCTTTTCAAGATACCTGACATTTTATTGACTTTGTCAACAATTTGAAAAGGAGCCCACATATCAAATGGGCTCCTTCTCTTTTACATTGGACTATTTATTTTAGTAGTTACCTTGAGCTATCATTGCTTCAGCAACTTTTTTGAATCCGGCTATATTAGCCCCTGCTACCAAATTATATCCTAAACCATATTCCTTAGAAGCTTCGCTAGCATTTTTATGGATATTTACCATGATATCCTTTAGTTTAGCATCCACTTCTTCAAATGTCCAAGAATATCTCATACTGTTTTGAGACATTTCAAGGGCCGAAGTAGCAACCCCACCGGCATTTGCCGCCTTAGCTGGAGCTAAAAGAATACCCTTTTCTAAGAAGAAGTTTATTGCATCATTGGATGTAGGCATATTAGCACCTTCACCTACTGCAATTGCACCATTTTCTACAATATTCTTAGCCTTTTCCATATCAATATCATTTTGAGTTGAGCAAGGAAGAGCGATATCATACTTAAATTTACCTTCCCAAACATTTCCTTCATGATACTCAGCTTCTGTATGCTCATTAACATAATCTTTAATTCTTTTTCTTTCAACTTCTTTTAATCTTTGCACTGTACCTAGGTTGATTCCATTAGAATCATAGATGTAGCCATTTGAATCAGACATTGCAACTACTTTAGCACCTAATTCATTAGCTTTTTGGCAAGCATAAATAGCGACATTTCCTGAACCAGAAATAGCAACAACCTTGCCCTGCATTGTTTCATTATTAGCTTTAAGCATTTCATCAACAAAGTAAAGTAATCCGTATCCCGTTGCTTCAGTTCTAACTAAACTACCACCGTATTTTAAACCTTTACCGGTTAAAACGCCATTCTCAAAGGCACCTCTAATTCTTCTGTATTGCCCGTACATAAATCCTATCTCTCTTCCACCAACTCCGATATCTCCAGCAGGCACATCCACATCCGGTCCTATATGCCTATAAAGCTCAGTCATAAAGCTTTGGCAAAATCTCATAATCTCTCCATCTGATTTCCCTTTAGGGTTGAAATCAGAACCGCCCTTTCCGCCCCCAATAGGAAGACCAGTTAATGAATTCTTAAAAATCTGCTCAAATCCTAAGAATTTGACAATCCCAAGGTAAACAGATGGATGGAATCTTAAGCCCCCCTTATAAGGTCCAATAGCTCCATTGAATTGAACTCTAAATCCACGATTAACTTGAACTTTACCATCATCATCGACCCACGGGACTCTAAAAATAATTTGTCTTTCTGGCTCTACTATTCTTTCTAAAACTCCTGCTTCCTTATACTCAGGATGTCTCTCGATAACAGGCTTAAGTGAATGAAATACCTCCTCAACAGCTTGAAGAAATTCTGGTTCACTACCATTTCTAGCTTTAACTTTTTCTAAAACCTCTTGGATATAAGACATGTACACATCTCCCTTCATAAGAATTTATGATAAAGAAAAGTACCTTACTCTACTTTTCTTTATTCTCAATCTAAATTATAACCATCATCATATAAGTTTATGTAAAATTCATACTATCTTTATCATCATAGTCAAATATTATACATAGTAAAACGTTTTCCTTTTAATTCCTTTTCAAAAAATTCTTCTTTCTCATAATAATTTTAACTTATAAAAGACAACTTTTAAAGTAAAATATTTTTTTAACAAGCTATTTATGATGATTTTCTTTTAGTTCATGACCTTTTTCTACTATTACTTGCATTTTACTCTTATTTTCTTCATTTTATAGTTAATACTTTAGCTTTTCTTTAAACACGATTATATTCTAATCTCAATTATTTTTAATTATTATTACTATAATATACAAATCCATAATAATTCAGATTGATTGTTTTAGGATACATATTTATTGCTAGAAATGCTATGAAAAAAGCTATTAACCCTCCCCCTGGTTAATAGCTTTCTCTACATCCATTTTATTTATAAAGCTTTGATTTTGTATAGGAATTCCAGTCCAGCCCTAAATATATATAAGGGTTCCCTATATAATACCTATACATCTATTTATTCATAATAATATTTCCTTCCTTATCATATTCAAGTCCTAATACTTCATTAATTTTTTTACTTTTTTCCGTATAATCTCTGTATGAGGAACTTATTATTTTTAAGTTTTCTATAAATTTTTCATAATAGCCACTTTTCTCTAGGGACTCCCTTAATTGATCTCTTATTTGTTTCATTTTTTGATATTGCTCTCTATATTCATCACTATATTGTTTCTGAATGTAACATTCTACTTCACTTCTTAACTTTTCGATTTCCTTTTTATTTTCAGTATTAATATTTGAAACTTCTTTAAGTTTAGAGTTTATATTACTAAATGCCTCTATTAACTCTGTTTCATCAATTTCATTCAAATATTTTAAATACTCATCTGGAAAGTCAATATCTCCCACACCATCTAAAAATTCTACTATCTCATAGAATGCTTTTTGTTTTTCTTCATTATCTAGAGGCTCATTCATAAAGCGGCCAAAATGAATAATTACATATTTGCCATACGCATTAGGAAATAATGAAGCCAATCTTCTTAAAACAAAATTTTTATTCATAATCTGCTTATTAATTAGATGGGAATTGAGTTTATAAAAATCAGCTGAATCTTCTTTTAAAATACAGTTTGTCAACTCCCTTATCGTTTCTAGATCATTAATCCTATTCTCAATCTGCTTAACATGCTTTTTTAATATTTTTTCCCTTTCTTTAGGAAAACTAAGATATGCCCTAATTTCTACTACAGGCATGTCAATATTTCTTAAAAAGGCAATTGTTTTCAAATTATCAACATCTTTTTGAGAATAGTCCTTATAGCCATTGTCACTATTTACATTTGGAAATAACAACTCTTTTTTTTCATAGTATCTTATAGCCTTTTTTGTAAGTCCGGTCATTCTTTTCACTTCGTTAATTTTCATTATAATCACCTCTACATAGATGATACACTGTGCCCTAAGGTAACAGTCAAGCAAATAAGGTTAAAATGTTTTTATAAAAGACATAAGAATTAATAATACATATATAATAACAAATCTCTTAATGAACCTTATGGAATTTTAAAATCCAACCCTATTAAATCTGTGACAAAAAAATTACAAGAGCGTATAGATATTACCTCTGAAATAATGATGCAAATTAAGAGAAGCATGCCAACTATCCATCCCATCATTTAATATCAGTCCACTAAGTTTAACAATTTTTCATAAATTTTATAATTCTCCATATCAAAGCAAACAAATATTATTTGCTTAAAATTCGGATGACTATCTAAAAAATTCTTTGTGGCCTCTATAGCTATTTCAGCAGCCAATTCCTTTGGAAATTTATAGACGCCTGTGCTAATATTCGGTATGGCTAATTCATTAATGTTATTTTCTAAAGCTAATTTAAATACACTCTTATAGCAGTTTTTTAATAGTTCCCTTTCATTCCCTTTATTATTCCATATGGGTCCAACTGTATGAATGACCCTATGGGCTGGAAGATTCCCTGCTGTGGTTATCACCGCATATCCGACTTTACAGCCTCCTTGACTTGCTCGAATTTTTTTACACTCTTCTAATATCTTACTGCCTCCAGCTCTATGAATAGCACCATCCACTCCACCGCCACCCATAAGACTAGTATTAGCAGCATTAACGATGGCCTGGCATTCAATTTTTGTTATGTCACCATTATATATTTTCATTCTATTCCTATTCAACATAATTCACCCCATATTCCTTTGACTTAAATATTGATAACTGAGTCCTTTAGCCCAGATTATTCATAGAGAGTTTGAAAATATGCGAGTAGTTTTGGCATATATACCTCTCCTCTTTTCTAAAAAAAGACCAAACAATATTTCTGTAAGTTGTATTTTATAAGCGTTCCTATGAAAAAATCCGAACTTCTTACCAAGTATTTACTTGATAATTCTCTGTTCTCATATAGTCCTTTATTTTTAGTAAGTAGATCCATTTATGCTAATGCGTCTAAAAAGTATTTAGTGTCATTTGGATGTGATTTAAGCTTTTCTGCAATTTCAATATATGTTTTTGCTTCCTCTAGATGTGAAAATACGTCAAGTGTAGGCACTATTCTCTTTTTTAGACTTGCAATATTTCCACGTCCTTGCTCGTTAATTCTTAAGTAAAGTATTAAAGGGCGATTCCCCTCCCTCAACATATCCATTTGCATTCTCAAATCCCCACTTTTCAAAGAAGTTCATTATTGCACCCTTAAATTCTTCTATTGAAATATTTTCATTAGCATTATTCCCATCCTCATTTGCTAATTTGCTTAACAGCACTTCCAAATCCCCATGTAATTCAATTAAAAACTCCAATTCCTTATCTGACACAATGCCATCTTCTAAAAAATGATGTCCATAATAATATGTTCCATTTAAATTGGCAGAACCTAATAAAACCTCAGCTATAAAATCAAATCCCCAAAATTCATTCATATCCAAGCCAGAATCTATAAAATATCTTCCATCATTTAAAAGCCTTTCTAATTCAAAAAAATATTTACTCGTCATAATAAATGTATGGTCTAAATGATCATACTCATCTTTTTGTACAGAATTAATTATTCCACCAATATTGTTGGATGTACTATCTAATAGATGAAATGAATGATTTAAAAATATCCCATAATCATTCTCTCGCTCATTATTATGTTTGATATTAATAAATATAGATAATATTAATCCTATTAATATCAACAATATTATTGTATTATACTTCCCCTTCAAAATAACTCACCTACACTCATTTAAATTTTTTAGAATATTAATAGACTACCTGTATCCCTCTTTTGCTATTTTGTTATATTATAACATACTAAGGTCTTATTACCCTATTTACTACATATATACAACGAATAAATTAGATTTTACTTTTTGTATGCATCAAAGTCCTTTTCAGTATAATGAAAATATATTTTAAAATGAAATGACTTTCTTTACTGTCAATATGCATACCAAATCTGTTATAATTTTACTAAACCCATTTTATTCATATTAGTTGAAAACAACTTGCAATTTTCCAAACCTACCATGAATAATATGGGCTTCGAAATAGGATGGGGGACTATTTATGAAGTCGATGCTAATAAATTTAATATATCGAGTTGGATTCGTTATTATGCTGGCACTCATACTGTCGAAGGCTAAAGTCTTTAAAAATATATTTGCAAAGGAAACTCAGAATACAAGCGAAAAAATATTTATGGGTATTTTCTTTGGAATTTTAAGTATTGTTGGTACCTATACAGGCATATCCGTTAACGGTGCAATTTCTAATACCAGGGTAATAGGAGTTGCTGTTGGAGGCCTATTGGGAGGCCCGATGGTTGGGATATTGGCAGGTGCAATCGGAGGTAGCCATCGATTTCTTATCGATGTGGGTGGTTTTACAGCCATAAGTTGCGGAATATCTACTTTCTCTGAGGGTATTATTGCTGGTCTACTAAGCTCCAGATTTAAAAAAAGTACAAATAAAATAGTTTTTTCTATAGCCATAGGAGTAATTATTGAAACTCTTCAAATGACCTTCATACTAGTATCCGCTAAGCCATTTAATGCTGCATTAGAGCTTGTTAAAATTGTTGGAATACCCATGATCATTAATAATTCCATCGGCATAGGCGTATTTATAATGATCATTCAAAATATTAAGAATATAACTTCTAAAGAAGTAACCCTTAGTGCTAAACAATCCCTTTTAATTGCTGATAAGACATTACAATATTTAAAAAATGGGCTTACGATGGAAACTGCAAGTAAAGCTGCCGAAGTTATATATAAATCTACGGATTTTGATGCAATAGCAATAACCGATCAATCAAAGATTCTAGCCCATATTGGTGTTGGAGATGATCATCATTTAGCAGGTGAATTTTGCAAAACCGCCGTTACCTTCCAAGCATTACAAACAGGTCAAATGACCATTGCCAATACAAAGGAAGCCATAGGATGCTCCCATAGAAATTGTAAATTGGTTTCATCTATAGTTGTGCCCCTAAAGGATGGGCTTGAGACCAGAGGAGCTTTAAAGCTTTATAAAACAACAGAAGAGATATTGGAGCAAGATATAGAACTTTCTAAAGGCCTTGGTAATATTTTTTCATCACAGCTGGAGCTTAGCCGATTGGAGATAATATCAAAGACAGCAATACAAGCAGAGATAAAAGCATTACAAGCCCAAATCAATCCCCATTTCCTATTTAATGCAATTAATACTATAGTATCTCTTATTAGAACCAATCCAGAATCAGCCAGAAGCTTGTTAACTCGTTTAAGTGATTATTTTAGGATGAATATGCAAGCTAACAAGGACTTTATCACTTTAAATGAAGAAATTAACCATGTAAAAGCATATTTAATTATAGAAAAGGCCCGATTTAATGATAAACTTAATATTAATTATGATCTGAAATGCAATATGAAATACACCATTCCTCCCCTTTCTATTCAACCCCTTGTTGAAAATGCAGTTCAACATGGTGTAAATAAAAAAGTAGATGGAGGAGATATTACCATTAGAATTAGTGAATCTCAAAAATATTATACTGTAGAAGTTATTGATGATGGAATTGGTATGACCAAAGAAAAATTAGAAGAAGTTAAGCGTTATGATGAAAGTACCGGTATTGGTATATCCAATGTATATAAACGCATAAAAAGCTGTTATGGTGATCGCTGTCAATTCATTATAAAAAGTACGGTTTACTCTGGGACGTCAATAAAAATGACCATTCCAAAATGAAAGGAGATGAATTTATTTGATTACATGTATTGTTGTTGATGATGAAAAACCAGCTAGGGATGAAATAAAATACCTCTTAGACAAACACCATAATTTTGAGGTTATTGGAGAAGCAGAAAATGGCGTTGCCGCCATGAACCTTATTTTGACCAATGATCCCGATGTCATATTTTGTGACATAAGTATGCCTTTATTAGATGGTATAAATTTAGCGAAAAAGATTTTAAATAAAGGCATTAATACTTATCTAGTTTATATAACAGCTTATGATGAATATGCTATTAAGGCTTTTGAATTAAATGCAGTTGATTATCTTTTAAAACCTTTAAAGGACGATAGATTCTTAACGACCCTTTCTAAAATAGAAAGCCTAAAGGAAAGTAAACAGCTAAATATGAACAGGATGGATAAATTTCTCAATGAATTCACCATACCACAGGAACGTAAGAGTCATTTGTGTTTATATAAGGAAGGTCTCCTTTATCCCGTAAAATCAGATCAAATATTGTGTATTTATATAGAAGATAAGATAGTAAAAATAGATACTGTAAAGGGTACGTTTGAATGCTATAAATCACTATCAGAGATCGAAAACATCTTACCTGAAAACGATTTTTTTAAATGTCATCGTTCTTATATTATTAATCTTAATTATATTGAGTCAATTATTCCTTGGTTTAATAGAACTTATAGGGTGAAATTAAAGGGTCTAGATAAGGAAATCCCAATAAGCAGAAATCAGACAAATGAATTTAAAAACAAAATGCAAATTCTCTAGGGTATGTCAAAAAATAAATAAGTCAGATTAATATGTGTTTTTGAAATTTTCTTAACCATTAAAAGGAAAATTTGTACCTCTAAGAATCAAATATGTACCATTGAAAATTAAAAACCAGTACTATTTACCCGTGTATTCTATAATTATATAGTAGGAGGCGGGTATTTATGTTTTTTGAACAAACCTTAAGAAAAAAATTAGAAGCCTATTACAATTTAGAAAATGACATTTCTATTGGAGGAAAACATTTCAATTTTTTGGCCTGTTATAATCAAAGAAACTCAAAATATGTAGTTAAAAAGGAAATGGAGTTATATGCTTTTGAATACAATGAATACATATTTTATAAAAAACTGGAAAACATTTTCACCCACGAAAACTTAGATGCAATCAAAAACTTGATGTCCAAACATTACGATGAAGTAATTAATGTGGGTGAAGAGCATATGTCTAGTGTGATTACATTTGTATTTGAAACAGAAATACCCAATGATCAGAAATTAATAAAAGCTATTGAAAGGTTTAAATTTTACAAAAGTTTTAAGTTTGGTTTGAATGGTTGGATCAATGTAGGTATTGTGCTGATAAGTCCCAAGGATAATAAGGGATTATCAAATAAATATGCTAAGAAGGAACTAAAAAAGTTCTTGGCTTAGTAAAGGAGGAGTATCTATATGAACTCATTGTTTCTAATCCTTATAGCAGCTGCTGTTTTCTTTGTAGCATACGTGACCTATGGTGCCTATCTATGTAAAAAATGGGGTATCGACCCAAACAGGAAAACACCTGCTCACACAATCAATGACGGCGTAGATTATATGCCGGCAAAAGCCCCAGTATTACTTGGCCATCACTTTTCATCAATAGCAGGTGCCGGCCCAATTGTGGGCCCAATTGGTGCAGCTATATTTGGATGGGTTCCAGTATTTTTATGGATTATAATCGGATCAGTATTTTTCGGTGGAGTCCATGATATGGGTGCATTATTCGCTTCGGTTAGACATGATGGAAAATCTTTAGGTGAAGTGATTGGTGTTACAATCGGTAAAAATGGTAAAAAACTATTTGCTATCTTTGCATGGTTAACACTATTACTTGTAATTGCTGCATTTACTAACATCGTGGCAAATACCTTTGTTGCGGTACCTGAAGCAGCAACTGCATCGGTATTATTCATTGCCGTAGCAATTATATTTGGAGTTTTCGTATATAGACGGGGCGTAAGCCTTGCAGTCGGTAGTATTATCGGTGTAGCATTACTAATTCTAAGTATTTATATAGGAACGATTCATCCATTGGTACTTGGAAAAACCTCTTGGATGTTTATTCTACTTGCTTATATCTTTGTGGCAAGTGTGACGCCTGTATGGATTCTATTGCAGCCAAGGGATTACTTAAACTCATTCTTACTATATGCCATGTTAATTGGTGGATTTGTTGGTGTAATCTTTATGAGACCAACAATAGAGTTAGCCCCAGTTACAAGCTTTACTATTGGTAAAGCAACCCTATTCCCTATGCTGTTTGTAACCGTTGCCTGCGGAGCTATTTCTGGATTCCATTCCCTTGTTGGCTCTGGAACAACTGCAAAGCAAATCGATAATGAAAAGGATATTAAGCTTATTGGTTATGGTTCAATGCTTATTGAAGGTATATTAGCAACACTTGCCATTGTAACTGCAGGTTATATTGCCGGTGATAAGTTAACAGAATTACTAGCTAATGGTGGCCCTGTAAATGTATTCTCAAATGGTATTGGGGATTTTATGACTTCCTTTGGATTACCTTTCGCTACGGGTAAAAGCTTTGTTGCTCTTGCAATATCAGCATTTGCATTAACAAGCTTAGATACAGCAACAAGACTTGCTAGATTCATATTCCAAGAGTTCTTTGATGTATCAAAGGAATCAACTCCATCACCACTTACCAATAGATATGTATCTACATGTATTACGGTTGTTGTAGGTGGAGGATTAGCATTTAAAGGTTGGAAGGCCATATGGCCATTGTTTGGATCAGCTAACCAATTACTTGCAGCCCTTGCTTTATTAGCAATTGGCGTTTGGTTAAAGCAATCTGGCAAAAACCATAAGATGGCAACTATTCCAATGGTATTTATGTTTGCCGTTACCCTTGTTGCACTTGTTCAATTGATGATTGCTAATATCGGTAATCGCCTATTACTATTCTTCTCCGTAGCTTTATTTGTATTGGCTATAGTTCTAATTATACAAGCTAAATCTGCATTCAGCAAAGCTACAGCTGTTTCAAAAAAATAAATAGGCTATAAAGGAACTTTGTTTTAGTAAAATTGGCTGTCACAAAGTCACGAAGCAACTGATTTCTTAGTGACTTTATGACAGCCCTTATTTATTAAGGATGGTGATGGCAAATGGGATAAAGTCAATATTAGAAAATATAAAGCTATTTTTTATAGGGGCTTTAGACATGCAAGGAAAAGCCCATGGTCATATAGAAAATGAAGCCTCTGAAGCCATGGATCAGTTTATGCTTTTATGCTTTGGAGATATACTAGGTGTTGATTTACCCACAACATATTATGCATTAGAGCTATTACCCTATTTGGCTGAAGAACTTGAGAAATGGCAGATGAGAATGACTGATAAAAAATCGATTTGGGAAGAGAAAGCGGGCAAATTGGACATAGACCCATAGAAGGAGGATGATCATGGGAAAGATAATTTTTTTCGGTGGTAAAGGTGGCGTTGGTAAAACTAGTTGTTCTACGGCTTTTGCTCTTTCAAAAGCTAGATCTGGTCTAAAAACATTACTTGTGTCAACTGATCCTGCCCATTCAATCTCAGATTTGTTCCATTGTCAGATAGGTAATAAATTGACCCAACTAGAAGCAAATCTTTTTGGTGTGGAAATAAATCCAGAAAAGGAGAGTAATGCTTATATAGCAAAGATCAGAAAAAATTTACATTCAATAATGAGTCCAATAATTATGGAAGAAATAAATAAACAGTTAGATGCGGCCAGTGTATCTCCCGGAACCCATGAATCGGCCCTATTTGATAAGATGATTGAACTTATTATTTATACATCAAAGGACTTTGATTATATTATTTTTGACACTGCACCTACTGGTCATACCTTGAGATTATTATCTTTGCCCGAGATGCTTGGTGCATGGATGGACAGCCTTATTAGTAAACGAAAAAAGACTTTAAGCTTAAGAAACATGATAGGCAAAAATAATGGGACTAATGATCCAATTATCGAGATTTTATCTAACCGCAAAAAAAATCTTGCATTGGCAAGGGAGATAATGATAGATGGAGAAAATCTACAATTTATTTTTGTATTGAATGCAGAAAAAATGCCTATAGAGGAAACAAAAAAAGCAGTCAAAATGTTACAATCCTATGATATAAACGTGGCTGCTTTAATAGTTAATAAAATTTTACCTGAAGATAGCTTAGATGAATTTTGGAGGAATAAAAAAATTAAAGAAGTGGAGTACCTTAAAATCATCGAACAAGAAATCCCCGTTGATAAGCTATACAAGATCCCACTTTTCAATTTTGATATGGATGCCTATACTATTAATGAAATGGTTAATTATTTAAATTCACCTAAACACTAAAGCTCTTTGTTGATAGGAAAATTATCAGCAACATCTAATAATTCTTGTGTATCTATATCACCTGAAATGTTGCTGGTTTTCTCACTTTCTGATCCACTATTATAGCTTTTTATTTCATTCCAAATGGAAGTATAATAACCTGCTCTGATAACCACATATTCAAAAAACGTCTCAGCAGGGCTATCATTATGCTTTGAATAATCGTACTCCTTACTGTTTACTAGCTCTGAATGTTTAGCAATCAAATTAATACATTTTTCTGTCATTCCTAGGTCAGCATATGCATTTAACAATTTAACAAAACATTCAGGTGTAGGACTTGTTTCAAATAAGGCTTCACTTTCCTCTTTAATATTTTCATAATATTGTTTCGTTAAATCAAAGGAAAAATTATATTTTTCACCTTGTAACTCATTGACTAAATCTAAACCTGTCCAAGTTGAAACATATCCCCCTCCACCTGGATGATCACTTATTAGTTCCATGACTCCATCTTTATTGACGTCTTTATATTTTAGCTCCTCAAACTCATGCCCATAAAAGGACGCAACATATTTATCATTAATGTCTTCAACAACAAGAATTGTTTTATAACCTAATATATCCTCCAACGCAAAAAATATTTCCTCCATCCCATCCCTATCTTTGTCCTCAATATTTAATATATCCCTAGCTGTATTAGCTACACTAATAATTTCATTTGTATTTTCATCATTTATATTTTGAGAATCGAAAATCATCTTCATATTTTCACCGTCAATTTTATAAATCTTAAACTGATTAAAGGTTTGATCCATTCTTTCCCTTAGATTCTCCTGCAAAAAAAATTCCACCCTATATAAATAGCCTTCATCTCCAGAAGTTATAGTAGTTTCAAATACTTTACTTGATTCATTACTCTTTTCTAATACCTTCTCTACTTCAACAATTCCGTCAATATTTTCGATATCAATTTTAGTTAGCATATTACTAACATCCTTCAATCTCGGTTGATACCACTTAATTTTGGAGAAATACTCTTTATATTTTGACGATGTAAATATATATCCATATTTTGCATAGACGGCATTTCTCAGTATACTTAATTCTTTTTTATCTAAATTCTCTAATTTTGTAATGTCAATTATGCTATCAAGGTTAAAAATTTCTTCTTTTATATTTATTTCATGTTTTATATCACTAGTTATATTTTCCGTGGATACTTCTTCCTTAATAGAATTAGGGGCCTTTACAACGGTATCCTGTGATTTTTCTCTATCACCACATGAACAACTGAAAATCATCATAAACATTACCATTAAACAAACCATATATTTTTTCATTTCCCCACCAGCTTTCCAATAATAATCAATCCATAATACTCCTCTTTCATTTTACATAACACCCTCACTTTAAAGTAAAATCTATGAATGTCGCTATATACCCAATTATTCTATCATATTTTTTTCATCCAGTAAAAGAGAAAAACACTAATAATAGGCATTAGTGTCGGTATTTGTTCATTTTATTGGCAATAGGGCTTTTTTCTTATAGTACCCAATATATGCTTTTCCATCTTAAGAAACCTAATATATGCAATTCGGAGGTGTTTTACCACCCAAAGCCGCTATGATATTATCAGCAGCCATAATAGCCATATTGATTCTTGTTTCATCAGTTGCACTACCTATGTGGGGACATAATACAACATTATCTAGTTTCTTAAGCTCCTCCTCGATCTTAGGTTCATTTTCATATACATCTAGTCCGGCTCCCCATATCTTATTTTCCTTTAGGGCTCTTACAAGGGCTTTTTCATCAACTACTGCTCCCCTAGATGTATTAATTAAAATTGCATCCCCTTTCATCATATCAAACTCTCTATCACCGATCATATGTATTGTATCCTTTGTTAATGGAGTATGTAGTGATACATAGTCAGATTTTTTTAAAAGATCTTCTAAGGATACAAATTTAGCTTCAGTTTCTTCTTCAAATCCCTTCTTTCTAGATCTATTATAATATAGGATATCCATATCAAATGCCTTTGCTTTTTTTGCAAAAGATTTTCCTATACGTCCAGCTCCAATTATTCCAAGCGTCTTACCAGTAATGTCCTTCCCTAATAATAACTTAGGAGCCCATGCCTCAAATTTACCCTGTCTAACATATTTGTCTCCCTCCACAACCCTCCTTGCCACTGCGAAGAGCAATGCCCATGCCAAATCGGCAGTTGCGTCAGTCAATACATCAGGAGTATTAGTAAGATATATATTCATACTTTCCCCTGCATCTATGTCCATATTATTATAGCCGACGGCATAATTAGCAAATACTTTCACCTTAGTCCCTGATTCCATAAGTTCCCTATCTATTTTATCCGATAGCTGGCATAAAACTCCATCCTTATCTTTAACTTTTTCTTTCAATTCATCATAGGTTAATGTTCTATCTAATTTGTTTACTTCAACGTCAAAGTATTCCCTAAGTTTATTTATTCCTTCCTCTGGTATACTTCTTGTTACTAAAACCTTTTTTCTTATCATAATTTTACCTCCTTATTTTTATCATAATCTTACTCGGCCTTTTAATTCTATTTTAGCATTATGATGCTTAAAAATATTATTATTTTTAAATTTAAATTTAAAAGTATCGATTAAATAGACAATGGAAATAATATCTTTGAGGTGATTTTCTATGAAAAAGCTCAAAATAAAATTTATATATTCATTGATTATTCTTATTTTTATAATGCTGATATCATCTTGTGCCAAACAGACTCCACAAAAGCCAACGCCAAAATCCGATGAACCAAAACAGATGCCTCCAGTAGTTGAAGAAATGGAATCTGAGATTATTAGCATAATGTCTGCTGTAGATATGATACCCTATTATAAGAAACAAATTGAAGAAAAAAAGAAAAAGGATCAAGAAAAGAAAGAGTTCTCTAAGGAATTAGCCATGGGTGGTCAAGAGGGTGGCAATAAAGGTGCAGATGAAGGCTCCCAGGGAGGTGCCCCCCAAAACCAAATGAGCCAGCTTGAAAGTATGATTAAGTTTGAACCAAAACCTATCACTATCAATGATATTTTACTATCGGATATTTTAAAAGCCGAAGCTACAGATAAAAAAGATAGTAGCGGTCAAAAAATACCAAATGATATAGCCTTTATGTGGCATGAAATAAATACAAAAATAGGTGGACTACATAAAAAGTGGAATTCTTTAGAATCTGAAGTTATAAAATCTGGGACCTCTCAAGAATCAATAAGCGGATTTGAAAACACTTTAAATAATCTAACAATTTCATCCTCACAGTATAATTTTATTGACACACTATTTTATAGTAACAAATTGACATTATATATTCCTGATCTAATCAAGAACTTTAAGAAAAAGGTTCCTAGTCCAATATATTATATGAAATATCATCTTAGACAAATAGTATTAGATTGTAGGATTAAAGATTATACTAAAGCATCTAATAACTATAATAAACTAAGCATCTATAAGGATGCTATAGTATCCCAACTAATAGATAAAAAATTAAGTCCATTGGCAAATAAGCTGAATACATCTATAAAGGATCTCGAAAATGCTTTGATGTTAAAGGATCTAAACATTATTAAAATAAAAGCTAGTGTAGTTATGAGTAATATTGAATCCGTAAAGGAAGAGTTATCAAAATAAAAGCAAAGGTTTGGGAACTTCCTTTGCTTTTATTTATTTAAGCAAATTGCATAATAGCAATTATGCAGCATCTTGTTGACAAAGTCAACAAGATGGCAGGCTGTTGAGAAATTCGGAGTTCAAGGCGTGCTGCAACCGAGAGGCCGTAGCGTATACAGACATACGTAAGGGTTCTTGGTTGCAGCAACAACGAAGAAATTCGGGTTTCTCAATAGCCTGGCATAATAGCAATTATGCAGAATATATTGTAATAATAATTAATTTATGTTGCTTATATTGCATCCCTTATTTATAATAATTATAGAGATTGGGGAAATTACATAACTCTTACTTGGCTAAGACTAATATGGCAATATCATCCTTAATTTAATTACTTAAGATATAAGCATATTTGATGGTATAGCTTTGAGGATTTTAAAACTACATGTATAGGGTTTTCATAGTATAAGTTAAAGTCTATACTAAAATCCCTATAGATGATTTTTATAGAAAGTAATTATGCAATTTGCTCAGATTGTACAAAACCTTAATTTATACATATATAATATTTTGAAAGGAGCATTATCATGGGTCATATCTTATTTCCAGCTATCTTTAGCTACTTGATTGGAAGCATCCCGTTTTCTTTTCTAACGGCAAAATATCTTGGAGGAATTGATATTAGGAATTATGGAAGCGGTAATACTGGTGCTACAAACGTATTTAGAACACTAGGCAAAAAATCAGGTGCAATAGCTTTTGGTGGAGATTTTCTAAAGGGTTTTATAGTTGCTCTACTAGTAAAGATATTTATCAATATTGACGTAGCTGTTATCTGTTCAGTATTTGTCGTTATAGGTCATTGCTACCCTATATTCCTAGGATTTAAAGGAGGAAAAGGAGTGGCTACAACTGGAGGTACAATTTTTGCCCTCTATCCATTAATCGGATTCATTCTACTAATTTCTGTAATACTTATTATAATAGCATCACGCATTGTCTCACTTGCATCAATATCTGGAGCCATATTATTTCCTATTATTTCCTTACTATTTAAAACCCATAATTATTTTCTTATATATTCCATTGCACTTAGTTTATTTGTCATATATAGACATAAAGCTAATATTTCCAGACTTCTAGCCGGCAAGGAATCAAAAATAAGCTTTAAATCCAATAATGATTAACCATAAAAGCGACTTAAAGCCTGCCCTTTGAGTACTATTATAATCTATTCTTGCAAAGAACAAATAATGATTTAGAAAGATACTTGGGCAGGTTAAAGGGTCAATATAGAAGGATTCCCTTAATCATTTTTTACCCTTATGTCAATCTGTCATACAAGAACAGTTATCCCTACAACACGATTGACAACTTATAGCTAGACTATGAAGTTCTCCTGCACATATCTGTGTCACATTACAGAGGTAGCTAATTTTTGATGGAATCCTACTATCTGCCATGCTTCCATCTCCAAGTTGACCATCTGAGTTATCCCCCCAAGCGAAAACAGTATTTTTTACCAAGGCTAAACTATGTCTTCCGCCCGCCGCTATAGCTACAACATCTTTACAGAGTAAGACAGGTATTGGGATATTACTGTCAATAAAAGTTCCATTTCCTAGTTGACCATTCTCATTATTCCCCCATGCGAAGATATTACCATCACAGTTAAGTGCTAGACTATGTAATCCCCCACCTGAGATTTCCTTTACATTGACTAGTCCACGTACTTGTACTGGAACATTGATATTATTATCAAAGCTTCCTATTCCTAGTTGACCAAATCGATTGTCACCCCACGCATAAACTATACCATGTCTTCCTATTGCTAGACTATGGTTATCACCGCAAGATATGGCAACAATACATTCTAGACCCTCCACCAGTTCTGGCACAGGCTGATCGATAGTTGTACCATTACCTATTTGTCCAAACTCATTGTCCCCCCAAGCCCATACTCTATTATTCTCATCAAGTGCTAGACTAAAGCCACCGCCTGCGGATATTGCAATAATTCTAGTTAGCCCAATGACTTCCTTTGGTATGGTTCTATTAATAAGTGTTCCATCCCCTAGCTGACCGAACATATTATTTCCCCATGCGAAGACTTTTCCATCTTCTCTAAGTGCCATACTATGACTTTCTCCTGCTGCTATTGCCTCTATGCAATCAAGATTATTAACTAACCCCGGATCAGGTCGTCCGTCTCCAAAAGTTCCATCACCTAATTCGCCAAATCTGTTGGAGCCCCACGCTCTAATTTTTTTATCGGATTTTAATGCTAAGTTATGAAATTCCCCACAGGCTATATCTATAACACCTTCTATACCTTTTACTTTCACCGGTATAGTGCTGTACAACCCGAATCTACCGATTCCGAGTTCGCCCATGGCATTATTTCCCCAAGCCCACAATGTCCCATCATTTTTTATGGCTAAACTATGAAGTCTACCTGCACTAATGTATTTTACATTTTCTAGTCCAACTACGTCCGTCGGCATATCACTATTAATATCCATTCCATCTCCTAACTGTCCCGAGGTATTAAGCCCCCATGCCATTACTTTACCATTATTAAGTAACGCCATACTATGACCATCTCCAGCTGCTATGGAACCAAGTTGTGCCATATTAATATTACTTATGTTAACGACCTTAACAGGTGTATTTTCCTGATCACCTCTCTCGCCATTACCTAGTTGACCATTTTCATTATTTCCCCAAGACCATAGGGTTCCATCTGATTGTAATGCTAGGCCATGGGCTAATCCAGCAGATATTGCTACAATATCACTAATTGTTGCCACCTGGATAGGTACTGGATTGTTAAAGCCTGTAGATCCCGTTCCCAAACGACCATCGAAGCCTATCCCCCATGCGAATACTGTTCCATCGGATTTCAAAGCCAAACTATATCTTTCCCCCGCTGATATTGCAATCACATCTGTAATAACACTTTGTTGCGGCGTAGTGACATCGCCACTGTTAAAACCTAATCCTAATTGTCCAGAAAAATTACTTCCCCATCCAAATACTTCTCCATTAGAATTCAATGCAAGACTATGCTCCAGTCCACCTGCCACTGCAACAATATCTTTTAATCCTGTGACATCCACAGGGATCTCACTTCCTATGTCAGTACCATTTCCTAACTGTCCATTAAAGTTTGCTCCCCATGCCAATACACTACCATCGGATTTGACGGCTAGACTGTGCAACCCTCCTGCACTTATATAGCTTATATTATTAGCTCTTACAACTTCGACTGGAACATTTTGATTAATTCTAGAATTGATCCCCAACTGACCAAAGGTATTTTCTCCCCATGTAAAAACTTTTCCATCTGATCGTAAGGCTATGCTATAATCCCCTCCGCCATCTACTTGTATCACATCATCTATACTACATACATTTACAAAGGTATTTTGAATGCTACTATATCCTAACTGACCATAGTTATTGTATCCCCATGCGAAGGGATTACATTTTTTATTCTTCTTATACATCGATTATTCACCTCAATATTTATATTCCAACTAATAGTGACATACTGATTTTGTTCCTATTCCTGATTTGGGTAGTATAATATATTAGCGGAGGCTTTAATTGGTTACATTTCAATATTTTCATGTATAGCTATTGTTTTTTTAAATATTTCCAGATACATTCAATATTACATAAAGTATCATATGTGTCAGGAAATTCATCCAATATTATACCAATGCAATTTTCACAGAATTCTTTTCTTAGACGATTGGATTCACATAGAGTTTTCTTATATCCCCATATATGTGTATACTTTTGGTATTGGCTAATATCTATGTTATTGGATATATAAGAAGTGATTTCTATACCCATTTTCTTCGCACACATTGATAGAAGCCTCTGCTCTGCAAATACCATCAAAGTCACTTGGTTTCTTTGGTCTTTTGGCAGAATGAACTCAGTGTTCATGAAAGTCATAGCCTCATCTACATAATAATCTTTTAACTTCTGATTATTAAAATGTGCTAATGCTGTGTTACAAGGATTTATCATCCAATCCCACTTATCATCATAATCATAATCATATAAGTTGGAAAATTTTTTGTATTTTGGATAGATCATTTCATTCAATATTTCTCTATGAGTAACACATAAATCATGACCCCTTGTTTCCTCAGCTATAGAGTCCCATACGATGAAATCCATATCTAACATGGTAATAGGTGTTTGTTCCATTGCTAGAGCATATATCTTTCCTGCTGCCCAAAATAAATGTGGTTTCAATGTCTTCGGCACTGATTTTTCTAATGAGTCGTCTATTCCTAAGTCATAGATATCCCCTAATCCCAATTTCTCATAGTACTTATAACCAATCTTATCCACATACATCTTAATAGAACCATTCTTCTGTCTCCATTTTAAGGCAGATAATATGGCAACAAGCAATTCAAAATCCTCGATAAAATAATCTTCATTAGGATGTTTTATAAAAAATGGTTTAGTCCAATTAGCATGAAAAGCATTCATTTTGACACTCCCTCAATTATTATTTACTCTTTTATTTATATATGATTTATTAGAGATAATATACACTTTTTGCCACTAGTAAAATATATATAATAGTGAAATATGATAAAGGTGGGCTTTACCCATGAATACATTAAATAATAATATATCCATATTGATTAATTACAAAGAGGGTTATCACAATGATATGAACTGGTGGATAGTCAAAAATAGATATGAATCTATACTTCCAGATGCACAGATTTGTGTTGGTCACTATAAGAAAGGTGAGTATAATAAATCATCAGTAATAAATGATGCGGCCAAGAATGCAACTGGAGATATTTTTATCATTGTTGATTCCAATATAATATTTAATCTAAGAAGTATAACAAAAGGACTTACTATCCTAGATCAATATTCTTTCATTATTCCATATAATAATCTTATATATCTAGATTATTATTCCACTCAATATTTCCACAGCCTTTCTACTGATATAACTATAAACAATGCTTATTTTAATGGCTATAAGAAATCGATTGGACATACAGGTGATATCTTTATAGTTACTAGAAAAAATTTTGAAGCCATTGGAGGTTTTGATGAAAGTATCACCGAATGGAACGAGGAAGATATAGATTTTGCCAATAGGCTATTTAATGAATTCGGAGATTATCACAGGCTCATTAATGAGTCCATTTGGAGTCTTTTCTATGAAAAAATAAATTATCCATCTTATGCTAAAGGTATTAATGTTAAAAAATTATTACCTGCTAATTACTCTACAGAAGATATCTCTTGGGATATAAGAATCTAATCTCAAAAAATTCATTCTGCTCTTAGACACGATATGTCCCATTTTCACATAATATATACTGCAGTATCCTATATAAATAACTTATATAATGGAATCTGTGATTATAGACAATATATAGTTTCAGAGATCATAATAACTCACAAGATGATTTATTTAGTATATCCCCCATCATTAAAAGGAGGTGAAAAAATGTCATCGGCTTATATAAAATGTAATCAAACTGATTGTGCCACAACATGTCAAAAAAAATTAAAAAAAGATATTAGATTAGCTTGCGGCAGTAGTGGAAGAGAATATGATGTTATTAATAGACAAGGTGAAACTCTTGATCTTGCTTCAGTTAGTATTGACTTAAATGGATTAATAAGTCCACTAGTTAAAGTTGATTTCTCAACAACTGTTGAATTTGAAGTGGAAACTCAAAGCCCAGGTAGTAGCACAACATTAGATCTAGAACTTGAATTTATACTATCGAGAGTCTGCGAGGACGGAATAGAGCAAGAGCTTGAAACTTATACTTTTGTCAGAGATTTTAATATAACAGAAGGCGGTTCAACACTATTGGTAAGAACGACTGATCCAATCTCCTTTACTTTCTGCGATTGTGTAAACGCTTGTAAGACTGGTTGCTGTTCATATTTAATTAAAGTCTTCGTATCTAGTGTTGATACTACACCTGTACAAACAGCTAAGATTGATGAAAGTTTTATCAATGCCATTGCTCAAGGTGTTGTCAAGTGCTGTTAAGTATATTGTTTTTGAGAGTGCTATGCACTCTCAAAAACAATATAGAATGGAAGGAGGAATATATGAAATCAGATAAACTCTATTCTAAGATTCTCATTAAAAATATTACTGGACAACATTGGGAGTTTTATGTATTAGACAATAAGCTTTTTTATATTGTTAGTAATGAAAATACCTATATGGAAAAGCAAGTAAAGTTAATAGATAATATAAATACCTACGATATAGCTATTGATACACATAATAATATTCATTTGGTGTATTCCTGCTATGGAGGAGAATTCTGCTATATGAGGTATTCAGATGAAGTTTGGAGTAAAAATACTTTCTATAAGGCTGATGAAAAAGTAGAGATAGATTTCATTAATATTCTGACCACTAATAATTCAGTCCATATATTCTATACGTATAGGAATAATAGAAAATATTACAAGATATTTCACATCTATGAATCAACTGACCAATGGATATATACTCAGGTGGCTAAAGTTCCTCTGTGGAAAGTGTCCATACCTTATAGGGTTGATTCTAATGTGAATAATGATATCATCATGCTATTCATGGCTAGATTTCAAGGTTACAATAAAGTTTATTTTAAGATATTTAATTCCCAAAACTCTATATGGTCTATCTCAAAAGGATTGAAATTGGATAAAGGCAATGCCGTTATCAAAGATTTTTTAATTGACTCTAGAGATAATCATCACCTTATATATCATGATAACACTCATGTTTGCTACGTGAATTATCATCTTGGAAATGCTAACCCTACTTTTAATTCACCACTGAATGATCTGAAACATCCAGAAAATGGACTGTTCGCTGACTATCAAATATCTGAATGTGATGACAAGATTTTTGCCTCTTGTAATGATGGCCATAGCTTGTATTGTTTTACTTCCGATGACTTTGGAAAAACGTGGGGTGAAAAAATAGAATATGATTTGAATGATATGTATCCCACTAAGCTTATTTACATCAGAAGCGATTTTCAGATAACGAAACCAATTATTACTATGGGTAGCATGACCAATGAAATAAAAGATTTATTGGGCATGACTGATTATCCCCCCCAAAAGCAGTCTGATAAAATCATTACTCGTGAGATTGATGAAAGTCCTCCTCAAGATACAAATATAATAGACGATGAAGAAATCTCAATGAATGATAATGAAGAAGAAATCACCAATCCTCCTGATAATTTATTATATGAATCCGATGATAAAATTCCTATTGAACCTGATGATTACAATGAAGAATCCATCATCAAAAAACTTAAAAAATTTTTTTCCGATCTCTAAAGATTTCTTTGTAATTACCGCACCAACTGGTATGGTTCTATTTTTCTCATACCAATATCCAAAATTTATTATTCCTGTATAATTGATTAGCTTGCCCTGTGTCTTAGATGATTAATAGCAATCTTAATTCTTTATAGTACTTAGGTTGAAAAATATCTCAATGGGTTCTTGCACAAGTTATACCAGAACTTTATATATTGTATAGAGGACATATCCCAATGTATTGTTGAATACACCCCAGTCTAAGATAATCATAATATTATTATAAAATAAGAATTCAAAATTATATTACAAAAAGTTAGGAAATTGATATTCAAAGAGCATAATAATCGATTACAGTAAATTCGTTATGGTATGCGGGTTAATGATAGTTTAGTAAAGTATCTAATAGTTTAATAATTTTAATGAAAAGGAGAGATATGAAATGGATCATAATATATGTGATTGCTGTACTGGTAAAGTGAAGTGTAAGGAACCACTTCATTGCGAAGATATAAAAACAGAGTGTATTTTTGTAGAAAAAGTATCTGATTCAAGGGTTCTGAAGACACAACAGATAATTGATTGTTGTCCATGCCCTATAAAAATCGACAAAGAGATAACAGAAATAGTCCCAAATTCTTTAAAAATTAAGTGTAGGGTACTTAAATTTTCACCTATTACTGAAACATTGAAAATAAATGGAAAAGTAGTGGATATCTGTGATTATGATAATATAGTAACAGGCCCTGGTGGTATGGAACAGATTAATCTAAGAGGGCTTGATCTAGATTTCAAGAGATGTATTGAAATAAATAAGGGCATAAAAGTAGATGTTAAACAGAAGGTATCAATTGATTGTAAAGTCAAGATAAAGGTCACCGGCAAAGGAATAGTGTATGATGATAGGGGATGTCCTTGTAAGGTTAGCTTTGCAGGAGAGGATACAATTGAATGCTGTTTCGAGAATATTAGATTAAATTTCGAAAATATGTGTATGCCAAATAACAATGCTGTCTTCCCTGTTCTAATCGGAGATGTTTGTGCCGCTAACTGCAAATTTGATCTTGATGAAGCAGAATTAATAAGCGATTGTAATTGCACTTCTAATCAAATCAAGCTCGATGGTGATTTAATCTTCTGTATTAAATGTGAGAAAAAAATAAAATTCCCTGTAGAACTTTGTGTTCTATCAACAGGTTATTGCAAATCACCAGAGACTAGTATAGGATGCGAAGAAGAAGATTATCCTGCTCTATTTCCAATAGGATTTAGAGAAGAAGGTTGTCCAAGTTTGAATGAAGCGAAAAAGACTGTAGTAGAAGAAAAAGAGAAAAATAGGGATCGTGGATGTAATAATATGTACTAGTTAATATAGGGGTGCTGTCCATATAGACGACCCCATTTTTTTCCTAAAAAGAACATTGAAAGTAAAATTTCTTCATTGGCAATAGAGATAAAAAGGGTACATCAGCAGTCCCATGAAACATATGGAGCAAGAAGGATTAAGTCAAGGATAGAGAAAACGAAGCATAGTTTAACCTTGATATTATCTTAAATATCCGTAGAATAAGTATAGCGAGTAAGTATAAATTTGATATTACGAGAATTCATTAGAAATTCTAAGAGAATTATCTTAAAATTACAGATATGCTATAGCTGCTAGACAATATTTTAAAAAAACTCTATAAAGCATAGGTTTGCCAATTGAAAAATAAAGCATACGCTTGCCAAACCAGCAGACTTATGCTTTAAGTTACATTCTTGTGACTTAAAACATAACTTTGCCATAAATTAAAGCATAAATTTTCCGTTTTAATAGATTAAATTCAAATAAAATTATAGTAAAAACAATAAAAGTAAAGCATAAGTTTGCCATAAGTTTTTTATAAAGCAAATACTTACCAAAAGTTTTTGTCAATATAATCTATTAACTTTATTTAATAAACATAAATTAATTCCATAATCGTCAAATTATGAAAACTACAAATGGTACATGTCTAATTATTGTTTAGATATGAGCTATACCCGATTTGCTGGACACATAGAAAAGTATGTATAATATAAACAAGAAAGGAAGTGTTCAGCAATGGGGAAAAGCAAAGGATATAGTCCTGAATATAAAAAAGAAATAATAAGATTAGTTACAGAACAAGGCAAAAAGGTAAAAGATGTAGCATTAGATATAGGGGTTACTGAAACATCTGTTAGAAGATGGATAAAAGAATATGGTGATCACGGTAAAGATGCATTTCCAGGTAAAGGACGCTTAAGACTAGAAGATGAAGAAATCCGTAGGTTAAAAAAGGAATTAGCCGATATTAAGGAGGAAAATGCAATACTAAAAAAGGCTATGTGCATCTTCACAAGACCCGAGAAATAAAGTATAGATTTATCAAAGAACATAGCTCCGAATTTCGCGTGGAGAAGATGTGCAAAGTGTTTAATATTTCAAGGAGCGCATATTACAGATGGCTTAAGAATCCTATTACTCAAAAGAAACAAGAAGATGATCAGCTTCTTAGGGAAATAAAACGTGTACATAAGGAATCACGTGAAACCTATGGAGTTCGCCGTGTAACTGCACAGTTAAATAAAGAAGGAATACCCTGTGGCAGAAAAAAAGTAGGGAGACTTATGGTAGAAAATAATATATTCTGCCGTAGCAAGAAAAAATTCAAGGCTACAACTAACTCAAACCACAGTCTACCTATAGCTCCAAATTTATTAAATCAAAACTTTATAGCAGAGAAACCAAATCAGATCTGGTGCGGAGATATTACCTACATCAGTACAGAAGAAGGTTGGCTTTATTTAGCTGCAATAGTGGACCTATATACAAGAAAAATAGTGGGATGGTCTATGAGTACATCTCTATCTAGACATTTAGCTATTGCTGCTTTAGACCAAGCAGTAAAAAGAGAACGCCCAGAAGAAGGAGTGATATTCCATTCTGATAGGGGTGTTCAGTATGCAGCCTATGATTATCAAAATAGGCTCAAAAAGTATAATATGACACAAAGTATGAGCCGTAAAGGTAACTGTTATGATAACGCTCTTATGGAATCGTTTTTCTCTAGTCTAGAGAAAGATACAATATTTGATAAGAAATTCAACACGCGTTCCGATGCAAGACTAGAGATAGTAGATTATATTGAAACATTCTATAATCCAAAAAGGCTTCATTCTTCCCTCGGGAATAAATCTCCAAGAGAGTTTGAAATTGACTATTATAAGGAAGTTGCAGCATAGGCTTTCACTATTTAGATATGAATTTTTATTGGATTATTTATCTTGCACATCCTGCGTAATTGTCTAGTATATCTTGTTTGTAATATAGTCAATGGCGAGCATAGCGAGGGCAAAGCCTTTATCATTTACTATATTGCAAACAAGATATATCATATAAGCAGCAGTGATGGATATTGAACAATATGAAACCTCATATAATAAAAACCGAAGAAATTTGAAGTAATTCTAAGAACAAGGTAGAAAAAGTACGCTTCTTTGTGTCTATCTAGGTGGGAACAGTTCAAACATAATGTATTCAATATAGTTTTTCATTCAGCAATAATTTCTATAAACATAAGAAAATATAGAAAAAGAAAGAGATAATAATTCTTGTGTATATTAACACACTAAAACTTTAGTTAGTGATCTTTTGGACAAATAGAAAATTGAAAAATATTCCATATTCATATATAATTTATATAATTAAATACTTCTTCTGGAGAGAAAATGAAATGATATAATATGAAAATAAACGGAGTTGAAAGAATATGAATATAGGTTTTAAAAAATATGTTTTTATTGTATTGATTGTATTTAGTGTTATCGGACTAATAAAAATAGGTACTACCACTAAGGTTGAGAGATTTGAAGGAGCATATCTGGAAAACATTGATGGATCTAGTCGCATCCCAAGTAAGATTGTTCAAAATTTTTGTTCGATGATAATAAGCAAAGACTATGAAAAAGCTTTCCTGTATTTTCCTGATAATATTAGGAAGAAATTAGACTATAATGAGTATATACAAAATTCGGACAGCTTCCGCAAATACATTGATAATAGTAATGTAGAATATAATTTAGTTGCCATTGAACGAATTCGAAAGGGTTTTGGTATGACAATAAAATACGAGCATCTCATTTATGATGAACAAAATAATCCAATTGCAAAAGCATACTCTACATTTAAAAACAAAAAATTAGTCAATATACATTTTTCATATGATCAATCTAGATATATTGAAAAGTTTGGCAAAATGCGTTAACTTAATTTTTTTGAATTTACTATTTTGCAACTAAAACAGACTTTAACGTAACTCTAAATGAATAGATTGTATTTGAAGAGAATTATTTTAAAATTACAAAAATCCTATAGTTGCAAGACAATATTTTTAAAAAACTCTATAAAGCATAGGTTTGCCAATTGAAAAATAAAGCATACGCTTGCCAAACCAGCAGACTTATGCTTTAAGTTACATTCTACCCTAATTCAATACTTGGAGACTGGCGGGAGTACGTGGGAATCGAACCCACCTAAGAGGCTCCTAACCCCTCATACTGGTTTTGAAGACCAGAGGCAACACCAGCCACCATCTACTCCCATGTAGTGCCCTCTTGCTTGACACTACTATAGTATAGCATATTTGCGATTTCTGTCAAGGGATAATTTTTACAATTTTCGACGTGGAAAATTACAATCTAAAATGCCTTAAATATTCTATTCGGATACATTGCTAAATCAAGAATATTATCTCAAAACTTCGAAGTTTTACCACTAGAGCAAATTGCATAATTACCTTCTACAAAAACTATCTACCATATGTAGTCTAAAATTCTGCCAAGTAAGAGTTATGCAATTTCCTCACTAACCATATCTTTTTAGTACCCTTTAGCTTTGCTATAATCTATTAATAATACTAGCATTGTATGCAGCACCAAAGCCATTATCTATATTAACTACACTTACACCGCTGGCACAGCTGTTTAGCATAGACAATAACGACGAAAGTCCTCCGAAATTTGCTCCGTAGCCTACACTTGTAGGGACGGCAATTACGGGTTTGTCCACAAGACCCCCTACAACACTTGCAAGAGCCCCTTCCATTCCTGCTACAACAATAATAACCTTTGCCTTCCTTATGATGTCAAGCTTAGCTAACAACCTGTGGATACCTGCGACCCCTACATCAATAATCTTCTCAACCCTATTGCCAAGTATTGTGGCAGTTTCCACCGCTTCTTCAACCACGGGCAAATCCGATGTTCCTGCTGAAATAATTGCAATATAACTTTCCGTTAGGGTCTCCTCTTTTTTTCTAATTGTTATTGTTCTACCTAGCTTATTGTATTTTGCATCCTTACATATTGCCTTTACTGCACCATACATATCTTCACTGGCCCTAGTGGCTAGTATATTATTATCCTTTGTTAGCATAAATTTGATGATATCTCTTACTTGCTCAACTGTTTTTCCCTCACAATATATGACCTCAGGATATCCCACCCTTAATTCCCTATGGTTATCTATTTTAGCAAATTCCAAGTCCTTAAAGGGTAAATCTTCAATCTTAAGCATAGCTTGTTCTATTTCTATTTTATTATCTCTTACGTCTTCAAGCAATCTCCTTATATTCTGTGAATCCATAAATTACCTCCCATAGTAAATTTCAGATCAAGCTTCTTTGCCATTTATGGTCTCGTTTAAGCTTCCTACCCTATAGCCCTCTAAATCCATTGTTATATACTTGAATCCAATATCCTTTAACTTCATGGAAATTGAATCCATAATTTCTTCATCAAATAATACTTTTCTATAATCTCTATTTACTTCTATTCTAGCCAAATCTCCGTGGCATCTAACCCTAACTGCCCTAAAACCTATACTCATCATGTATTTTTCAGCAGCCTCAATCTTTTCAAAGTCTTCCACCTTTAACTCATTTCCATAGGGTATCCTCGTTAAAAGACAAGCATATGGGGGTTTATCCCAAGTATTGAGTCCTAAAGACTTAGAAAAGCTTCTAATTTCTTCTTTAGTTAATTTACATTCAAGCAAAGGACTTTTTATATCCAGCTCTCTAAGGGCCTTTAGTCCAGGCCTATAATCTCCTATATCATCGAAATTCGTTCCATCGATGACATAATTATAGCCTTCTTTCTTGGCAACATCCTTTATCATAGCGAATACAGCTTTTTTGCAGAGATAACATCTATTTTCAGGATTATACTTTATTTCATCTATAATGGGAGCTTCTAAAATCTCATATTTAACCTTTAATTCCTTGACCATATTCTTTGCCTCTTCTACTTCCCATTTTGGTATATAAGGGGACAATATTGTTACTGCTTTTATATTATCTCCAAGGGCTTCCTTAGCAGCTTTAAGTAAAAAGGTACTGTCTACACCTCCCGAAAATGCTAAAACAACCTTATCTAGCTTTCTTAGATAGTTTATTAGATTTCTATATTTTTCGTTAGCCATCATTTTCTATATCTCCTCTATTACCCTACCGACTTCCCTATAAATTTCTGAAATCGGTTTATCATTTTTCTTGGCAAGCCCTTTACAATCCTCATACTCAGGCTTAAACTTCAATAAGCTTCCTTGATAATAAGAATTTTTAATCTTTACCTTTCCATATTTAGTCTGTATATGAGCAAAATCTCTTTTGAGCATGATTTTTTCAACTTTATATTTCCTAATACCAATAGAGGTAGTTTCTTTAAAAATTATACCTATAACATCTTTTTCTCTTTCCTCATCCACCAATACAGTTAGTTTTATTGCAGGTCTTCCCTTTTTCATAATTATTGGTGTCTTAAATACATCTAAAGCTCCCTCTTCCAAAAGCCTTTCTTCAACATAGCTATATAGTTCTGGGTTCATGTCATCTATATTGGTCTCAAGCATATATTGATCTTCTATTGTTTCCTTATTTTCCCCTCTTCCTAAGTAAACCCTTAGTACATTTGGTATTTCCAATTCCCTGTTACCTATACCATATCCAATCTTCTCTATAGAAAACCCTAGCTTATCTGTAAACTCCTTGACGTTTGACGCTAGTATAGCTGCCCCCGTAGGTGTAGTTGTCTCAAAATCTACTATTCCTGTTTTAATAGGTATATCCTTTAGTATCTCTAGGGTTGCAGGTGCTGGTACAGGTATGATACCGTGGGCACACTTTACAAATCCTCCACCAACTTGAACCTTGGATGCCATAACCTTATCTACATCTAGATAGTCTAGACATATTGCTGAACCTACTATATCTATAATAGAGTCAATTGCTCCAACCTCATGGAAATGTACTTCATATAAGGACTTTCCATGGACTTTTGCCTCGGCCTCAGCTATCTTCATAAACATATCTTTGCTTAGCTTTTTCACCCTATCACTTAAATTGCTTGATCCTAATATATCCTCTATATCCTTCAAATTTCTATGATGATCATGTCGGTGATGACCATGATGAATCCCATCATTATGGGAATTATGACTGTCATGATCGTGGTCATGATGATGTTGGACTCCATGGTTATGACAATGCTCCTCGCTATGATTGCTTCTGTGGTCATGTTTATGACCCGTGTCTTGATTTTTCAGTATAACATCGACCTTGGTTCCACTTATACCCTTTTTGATAGCTTTTTTAACATCTATTTCGTATTCAGACTCCAGATTAAGCTTTGAAATTTCTTTTAATAAATAATCCTTATCTACGCCTAAATCAATCATTGCTCCTAGATTCATATCTCCACTTATTCCGCAAAAACAATCGTAATATAATACCTTCATATCTACCTCTCCTTTAATATTTCAATTCAATTTTATGTTTTTTAAAAATTTCTCATCTTTTACAGCTTCATAATATATATCTTCTCCTAGGATTTTGTGCCCCTCTGAAAATACTATAGCACGTTTGAAAAGGTCTTGTACATACTCATTTAGATTTTTGCCAAAATCATATTTCCATAGACTACTTGTAACAAAAATAATAAAAAGAAAGCTACCCCACTTTTGAGGCAGCCCTTTCTGTCTATCAAATCCTATGTTTTAGATTTATGCAAATATCTTTAATAACTCCTTCAATTCCCATAGATAGAATTTGGGAAGTAATAAATTCGTCCCCTTACCTTTTATCAAATAAATTTATAACCTTATTTAAATTTTTCTTACTATATGAATGGATAATATTATCTCCTAGACTTAAATCCTGATCTCCAGAATTCAAGTTTTTGAATCCCAAGCATTTCATACCCGCGGATTTAGCTGCCCTAACTCCATTATAGGAATCCTCTATAACTATGCATTCATTGGGTTCAATCCCTAATTCACTAGCAGCTTTTAAGAAAATGTCTGGATTGGGTTTACCCTTTTTCACCGAATCTCCATCAACATAGATTTCAATATATTCTCTTAATTTAAATTTATCAATAACAAAGCTAACTATTTCCTTTGAAGAAGATGAAGCTATTGCCATTTTTATACCATTATCTTTAAAATACTGCATCCAATCTATGACTCCACTAATAGTACTCAACTTTTCAGAATTATTAAGATGCTCTAAAAACATTTTTCTTTGGTATTTAACCAATTCATTTATTGAGAACTTGCCTTGCAAGCCATATTTTTCATATACTTCTGTCCACATATCATAACTATTTTTACCAACATAGGATTCTATTTCTTCTTTACTCATATCGATACTTAATTTTTCAAATATTTTTTTGTCTGCTTCTGTATAAATTGGTTCTGAATCAATAATAACACCATCCATATCAAAAATAACAGCCTTCATCATGTATCTTCCCCTTAAGATATGTCATAAACTTCTATACCCTCAATCAAATCATTTACCATTTTAATATTAATTTTTCCTGTTTCCTTTTCCATGGCATTTGACATTCCACAAGCATTTGCTAACTTTAATGTATCCTGGATACCTAAATTTTTTAATATTCCTACTGCAAATCCTGCAACTGTACTATCACCGGAGCCTACTGGATTCAAGGCTTTTATCCTAGGTATATTGATTTTAAATCTTCCCTCTTTGCCAACAAATATCATGCCATCCCCACCTAATGATACGGCTATATTCTCTGCTCCCATATCCATTAAGTTTTCACATGCATCTATGATATCGGTATCAGAATTTATTTTTATTTTTGTTATTGCCTCTAATTCTTCCCTATTAGGTTTAATTAAATAGGGAAAAGCTTTGATTCCCTCTATTAAGGAAAGATTACTTGAATCAAGTATAAATTTAGTTCCATTCCCGTTAGCCAAATCAATTAGATATCTATATATATCGGTATTAACCCCCTTTGGAATGCTTCCAGACGCTGTCATGACCTTGGTTCTATCTAAGATTAATTTAAATTTTTTAATAAAATCTTTAATTTCCTCTTTATTAATTTTAGGTCCTTTTTCTAATATTTCCGATTGACTACCATCTTCATAAATGATTCCTAAGCATGTTCTGGTCTCATCGTTTATTTCAGTAAAATTAGTTTTAATTTTCAAGCTCTTTAATTGTGCTTTAATAAATCCACCAGAAAACCCTCCAACAAATCCCAAACAAATTGGGCTCACATCTAATTGATTTATAACCCTAGATACATTTATACCCTTCCCGCCGGGTGTAGCTGAATAGTCTTCACATCTATAAATCCCATTTTTATGAAAATCCTTTATATTATATCTTCTATCTATGGAAGGATTTAGAGTAATAGTAGCGATCATATTAATTCTCCTATGCCCTATTATTACTTTGACACATTAAAATCTTATTAATCACTACCTTTTTCATTGCCTCTTTAGCCGGCACCAAATATTTTCTGGGGTCATTTGCATGTGGATTTTCGCTAAAATACTCTTTTATTGCATCTGAGAAAGGAATCTTTAATTCAGTAGCTATATTAACTTTACAAATTCCTAATTCAATACTTTTTCTTACGCTTTCCTCTGGTACCCCTGATGCTCCATGCAATACCAATGGAATATCTACTAAACCTCTTATTTCTTTAAGCCTGTTATAGTCTAATTTAGGTTCTGACTTATATAATCCATGGGCGGTTCCAATGGCCACTGCTAGGGAATCTATACTTGTCCTTTCCACAAATTCTTTAGCCATCCTAGGATCAGTAAACTGAGAATCCTTTTCGTCGACCACTAAATCATCCTCTTGCCCTACCAATTTCCCAAGTTCTGCTTCAACTGTCACATCAAATCTATGGGCATAATTCACTACCCTTTTAACACGTCTAATATTTTCCTCAAAGGTATGGGCAGATGCATCAATCATAACGGATTTGCAACCTAAATCTATAGAGTCCTTTATTTTATCGAATTCCTCATGGTGATCCAAATGAAAGGCAATTGGTACTATAGAATTTTTTGCACCTATATCAACTATACTTTGCAGATAATCTTTTCCGGCAAATTTTATGGTTCCAGGTGTAGCAGCTAAAATGACAGGTGATTTCATTTCATTTGCCGCTTCTATAACAACTTGAACTGTCTCTAGATTATGAATATTAAATGCTGGAACAGCATACTTATTTTTTTGACCATCTAATAATAATTGTCTTGTAGACACAATAAACATCAATATCTCTCCTTATATATAAAACTTATAAACTATAAATTTGTTTTCAAAATTAAAAATTTTTATGTGCAATTTTCCCATTTATAATTGTCATGACAACATTAAGCTCATCATCGATTATAGCTATATTAGCTTTTTTATTTTCTTTGATACTTCCAATGGAATTATCAAGATTTAATGCTCTAGCGGGAGTAATTGTAGCCATTTTAACCGCTTCATGTAAACTTATGCCTGTTGCATTAATTATATTCTTTAGTGCTTCAATAATTTTCAGACTACTTCCAGCCAAGGAGCCATTTTGAGTTCTTGCTATGGAATTTTTAACAATAACCTTTAGTTCACCAAGCATATATTCTCCATCCTTTAATCCGCCTGCCCTCATACAATCACTTATTAAATACATCTTGTCAGAATCCTTTAGCCTATAAAGTATACTCATAACCCCAGGATGAACATGGATGTTATCTGCAATCAATTCTGCATAGACCTCTCTTCTATTTAGAATTGCTCCCACAACTCCAGGTTCTCTATGGTGTAATCCTCTCATTCCATTAAAGGTATGCACACCAATTGAAGCCCCTATATCAAAGGCATCCATAACTTCATCATAAGTAGCATTAGTATGTCCTATAGAAACCTTAACCCCTGAATCCTTTAAATATTTTATTACTTCATTTGAACCTTTCTTTTCCGGTGCTATTGTAATTATTCTGATATTATTTGATGATAAATCAATAAGTCTTTGTATTTCTTCTAAATTTAAAGGTCTCATGAAACTAGGAGGATGTGCCCCCTTATGTTCTTCCGTAAGATAAGGTCCTTCTAAATATAGTCCTAATATTTCTGCACCATCTACACCCTTTTCCATAGTCTCTTTTAAATTAATTACAGCTTTCTCTATATTATCCATAGGAGCAGTAACGGTAGTTGGCAAAAATGATGTGACTCCATACCTTGCAACAAATTTTGAAATCCCATTGAGGGACTCGTATGTACCATCCATGGTATCGTATCCATTTCCTCCATGAATATGTAAATCTACTAGACCGGGTATAGCCTTGTATTTACTTAGATCAATAACATTACAATTATGGTTAATATCCTTATCAATTGTTCTTATAATACCATCGTCGATCAAAATACTATAATTATTTTTAACTTCATCCTCAAGAAAAACTTCTTTACATTTTAATATATATTTCATATATATTCTCCTCTATATACCATCGGACTGTTCAATTCTTTTACTTTTTTTATTCATACTAAATGAAATTATCTGATCCTTCCCTACTTCTATGGCTCTTTCCATCAATTCCTTAGGACTATTATCAAATCTATCAAATAGGATTTCCATTATCATAGAAATGTTAGATCCCGCTATGACCTCAATATTGCTATGTTCTAAGGATAATTCAACACTTTTTTTAAAGGGTGAACCTCCAGGTATATCTGTGAAAAACAAGTAACCATCTACATCCATATTGCCCATAGCTACCTTTAGGTTATTTTTCAAGTCCTCAGTAGAATGGGATTCTAAAAAATCAACGGCCTCTACATTTTCTTGATTTCCCATAACTAAATCAATCACCGATTTGAATCCAGTAGCAAAATTACCGTGTCCAGCTATTATTATTCCAACCATTTCTTATCCCCCTATATTAACAATATGGGAGATATATATCATCTCCCATATTGTACAAACTTAAAGAAGTCCTATATATTTTCCTAAAACACCAAATACAACTGTGATACCTATAAGTTTTACTGGAGACCAGCCCTTTTTTAATAACCCATACATTAAGAAAGTATATCCAAGTGGTAATAGGTTCGGCATAATTTTATCTAAAACACCTTCCTGAATCGCAACTGAAGCTTTACCAGCATTAATTACAAGTGGAGTGCTTAATCTGATGTATGAAGCAATTAATCCGCCTACTACTGAAAGTCCTAAAATACTGGCTCCATGGGACACCCGTTTAGTATTTTCCTTTAATGTCTTAATAGCACTAACTCCTGTTTTATAGCCATAATGCATTAATCCATATCTTAATCCGAAGTGAACTACATTAAATAATGCTAAAAATATGATTGGCCCTGCAAAACTTCCATCGATTGCTAAAGAAGCACCTATACCAGCACAAATTGGTAATAGGGTTAACCAAAACAATGCATCACCAATACCGCCAAGGGGTCCCATTGTAGCAACCTTAATACCCCTTATTGTCCCTATATCTTCCTTATTCTCTTCCATAGCAGTAATGATGCCCATTATGAAAGTTACCAAGAATGGATGGGTATTAAAGAACTCCATGTGCTGAGTCATAGATTTGGATAAGTCTTTCTTGTTTCTATGAATTTTTTTAAGCCCAGGTGCTAAGCTATAAAGCCATCCTGCCGCCTGCATTCTTTCATAATTAAAGGATGCTTGAAGAAATAATGACCTAAATGCCATTTTATTTAAATCCTTCTTTGTTATAACCTTTTCAGTAGATTTATCCTCATATACATTCATATTATATTCCATTACTCATTACCTCCTTTCGATTATCAGTGCCCTCTCCATTATTCTTATTTGAGTAAAAATCATATAGAGCTATGGCTGTACCAATAAGTGCAACCGCTAAGATAGGTAATTTTAAGTAAGTAACAAGTATAAAACCAACTATTAAGAATGTAACATATTCTTTTTTAAGCATAATTTTCAACAACATGGCAAAGCCAATTGCCGGCATCATTCCACCTGCTATAGAAAGACCTGCTATAAATGTTTCTGGTAATTTTTCAACCATTGCTTGAGCAGCATCTGCTCCGAAATAAATTGGCAAGAAGGCTACAATAAAATACGAAGTGAATAAAATTGCTAATCCTAAATAGTTAATCTTATCAATACCATCTAAATTTGCTTCTTTTGCATATTCATCGGCTTTATGCATAACCGGTGAAAATACTGTGAATAGTAATGTAATACCTGCTTGAGCAGCAACTGCGAAGGGAACTGCAATCCCCACAGCAACATTAGGATCCTGTTTAGTTAATATTGCAAATGAAGTACCTATAATACCACCAATTACTACATTAGGAGGTTGTGCCCCTGCTAAAGGAACCATTCCCATCCAAACTAGTTCTAGCATACCTCCTGCTATTAAACCCGTTTGTAAATCCCCAAGTATAAGACCAACAACCATACCCGTAACTACTGGACGATGAATATGAGTAAGTCCATCAAATAAGTCAATCCCCGCTATTCCTGCCCAAATAGCAACTAATAACGCTTGAACAAACATCTTTACTCCCCCTTTAAAATTTATTTTATATAACCATTCCCCATGTTATAGAGGGTCCCAAATAAATCTTGATTCATACATATGAAAATATACAATATTTCTAGGAGTTTTTGATATGTAGAAATCAAAGTTTTGACTGGAATCCACATAGGAATCTAAATAGAAACTTCACTTTACAGCCATAAAGAACAATGAGTATATAGCTATGTATAAATTAAGTTTTACTATGTAAAATCCTATGTTAATAGAGAAATAGCTATATTAAGGTCATAATGTCTACGCCCTTTTCATCGGGCACTCTCCTTAAATCAAGTTCCACTCCTAATCTATTTAACTCTTTAAAGGTTTCCTTATCAGATTCGTCAACCGATACTGTAGATGCAATTTGTTCTTTACCCTCTTGATAATGCATATTCCCTATATTGACTTTTTTAATAGGCACACCACCTTTTACAAGGGTAAGAACATCTTGTGGAGTTTTACATACTAAAAACATTTTTTGTGCTTCAGAGGCTTTATGAATAACATTGATCGTCTTTTCTAAAGTAAAATACCTAGTTGCCACAACATCAGGTACTACCATATCCATTAAATTTTGTTGTACCTCATCCTTAGCAACCTTGTCATTTGCAACTAATATTAGATTAGCCCCCAAATGATTCGACCACGTTACCCCTACCTGGCCATGAATCAATCGATTATCAATCCTTGTTAATAATATATTTGGCATAAGAACACTCCTTAAAATTTAATTAATCCATAAATATAGTTTGGATTTTATTTATTATAAGGGTAAATAGTAAACCCTTTTACAACCCTATTAACAATTCCATCCGGGCTTGGATTATCTGGACTGATGCCCAAATCAATTGATTTAAAAAGAGCAAACATTTGAGCAACTAATACGTAATTAAACAGCAAGTATACATCATCTTCTATGTCCTCTTTATTGTCTTTAATATTTATTAGAAAATCCACTATATTTTCAACCTCTTTGTCTTTATAATCAGATATAGCAACTACTTTCGCATCTCCATTTTCAAAGTACATTTCCTTTAGGAAGTCTAGCTCATACTTCCTTGTGTATATATCATTTGACAAATATGAAAACACTAGCGTTTTGTCATCAATTATAGATTTTGGGCCATGCCTAAAACCCAATGAGGAATCCCAATTTGTCATAATCCTTCCACTAGTTAATTCTAAGGTTTTCAAAGCAGATTCCCTTGATAAGCCCTTTAAAGTGGAAGTCCCTAAAAATATTGCCCTATCAAATTTTTGAGAAACGATTTCTTTTATATCATCAAACCTACTATCAAGTAATCTTTCACCATACTTTGCCATGCTATATATACTAGATTCTAATTCTTCCATATTTTCAATATCAAACATCAGTAATGATGCCAAAGTCATACAAGTAAAACTCCCTGTCATCGCGAAGCCTTGATCATTAGAATCCTCGGGCATTAAAACCAATAAATTTTTATCATTTTTAAATGATTTTTTTGCTAGGCTGCCTTCATGATTACAAGTTAAAAATATTTGATATAGATTATCCACCATATCTTCCGCTAAGTTTACTGTGGCAACACTTTCCGGACTATTCCCAGATCTTGCATATGATATTAGCAAAGTAGGAATATCTGAGTATAGATAGTTTTCTGGATTAGATACTATATCGGTTGTGGCAATAGCTTCAACTTTATTAATTATTTTTTTATTTAGATATGGAACTAAACTATCACCTACAAACGCCGATGTCCCAGCCCCCGTCAAAACAACTCGTAAATCCTTTTCCTTTAACACTTTATCCATAAATCCACTTATCCGTTCCCTGCTGTTTTTTATTACCTCAAAGGTTTCTCTCCATAGTCTTGGCTGCTGTTTAATTTCCTTCGCCGTGATATGTGCATTTATTTCTTTAAGTTTCATATCCGTAAAACCAAATATTGATTTCATTTTATTTCTCCCCTTTTTATAATATATATAATTACTAAGTTATACCAAACAATATCAATATTGTTATTATATCGTCATGTGGTCATTACCAGTATGCCTAAAAAATTTATTTCGTCAAAACTACATAATATTTAAATTTATCTCCCCTTGCAACACTTTTTGTATATTCTATTATAGAGTCATTCTCATAGGTGATTCTTTCTATCAACAAACTAGGAGCATCCTTTGGAATTTTTAGGAGTTCTGCTTCATTATCTCTTATTAATGCAACGTGGAATGTTTCTTCTGCCCTAGTAAAAACTGCATTAAATCTTTTAGTAAATATATCATACATAGGCTCATTTTCTAAATCAAACCTCTTTATCCCCGGAAATCTATCATAGGGAACATAGGTGGTTTCCAACATCATAGGGGTTTGATCTGCAAGCCTCAACCTTGTAAATTCGTATAACATATCACCTTCATTTAAGTTAATCTTCTTAGCAATTTTTTCATCCACACATACTATTTTAAAATCTATAACCACCGACGAAGGCTTTTTTCCCTTTTTTTTCATTTCTTCAGTAAAACTATAAAACTTTAAAAGATTCTGTTGAAATCTCTTGGGTGAAACAAAAGTACCTTTACCATGTAATTTGTATACATAGTCATCCTTCTCTAATTCTTGAATTGCCTGTCTAACGGTAGCACGACTAATATCGTACTGGTCACATAATTCCCTCTCGGATAATAATTTATCATTTTCCTTTAGTTTTCCTGTCTCAATATCTTCAATAATAATATCCATCAATTGATAATATAAAGCTATCCTACTACTTTTATCAATTTTTTTCATTTCTAATCACCTATTTCTTTAATAGCAGTATACATGTAATGTGGTAATTACCACTTTAGTTAAATAATAATATAGTTTCTAAACATTGTCAACACTAATTTTTCTTTTCCCCTGACAAAATTATATTTCTTATTTTATGGAATAATGACCCTGTCCCCCCTGCTCACCTTAGGATTTCAATATCTACTGTAGTATATGCTAACTTCAACATTCACTTATGATTTTAGATAAAAAAGCCATTTAAAACTTATGAAGTCTTAAATGGCACAGTATATAATACTTTTAGGCAACTAAACTTATTTAAAAACCGGTTTGATCAATAAAAGCGTCTTCGATTACGACAATGCGTATGTCTTCTGTTGTGACAACGACAATCAAATAAGCGGTCGCCACAGTCACAATCCTCTAGCAAAAGAAGAAATAGGGGTAAGAATAACCCTTCATCACTTTTGCAACTACAAAAACATCTATGAAATAATTTATTAAACATTCTATTATCCCCCCTTTTAATCTATGGTTTGTCTTCTTTCAATAGTATAATATTCAAATAAGTGCATATGTGACATAAAACAACATATTTCGTAGAAAATAATATAGAAATCTTAAGGGAGGCAAGAATTGTTGGTAAAGCTAAAATATTATTTCCGAGAGGCCCAAATAACGGAAAATTTGAATTTGTGGGAAGAATTAATTAGAATAGTCAATCCTATAGAAATGACAATAGATATTTCATTCCATGTATTGTATCAACCACTTCTTAGTTTCCATATTGGCAAAAGAAGCATGAACACTGTTATAATAAATCTTTTTATAATCTTCATCTGTAATACCAAATTGATCTAAAACAATATCATATTCATTAGTCAATGTCGTATCTGATACTGTTCTATTATCAGTATTAATTGTTATTTTAACCCCATCATTATGGAAGTCAAAGAGGGGATGATTATTTAATGAATCTACTGCTTTTGTTTGCACATTACTTGTTGGACATATCTCAAGGGTAACAGTTTTTTCCTTTACAATATGATAGGCTTCCTCACAATCCTTTATGGCTACCCCATGACCAATTCTTTCTGCTCCTAACATTTCAACTGCTTCAAGTACATTTTCACCTATTCCAGTTTCGCCAGCATGAATAGTTACCCTATATCCATATTCTCTTGCTAAGGAAATGGGTTCAATAAATCCTTTAGAAAATCCTTGCTCTTCACATGCACATAAATCTATTGCCACTACGCCCCTTCCAAGAAACTGCCTACCCGCCTCCACAACATCATATACAGTACTAACGGGCATATTTTTCAGACACGATAATATTAGATTACCCTTTATATCATAAAGCTTTTCTGCGTCCCTTATCCCAATTAGCACGCTTTCAATTATCTCTTCAAGAGTTAATCCTTTCTCAATATGCAATAAAGGAGCAAACCTTACTTCTATATATTTTATGTTTTCCATTGCGGAATCCTCAAGAAGCTCAAAACTAATTCTTCTGAGGCTTTCTTTAGATTGCATTATTTTTATAGGTAGCTTAAATCTTTCAAGGTATTCATTCAATGAGCTGCATTCTAAAGGTGCAATCATCATATTTTTTATTATTTTTATGTCACAACTGGGAATATCAATGTCCTCTTTTTGTGCTATATCAATGATTGTCTCTGGTCTAACACTTCCATCCAAATGACAATGCAACTCGACCTTAGGCATTTTTGCAAAATCCATATAATACACCTCTTTCATATTATTATCTACAATAAAAAATTCCTGATCACAAAGAAAATGCACATATGTACACCCTCTTCGTAATCAGGAATTATCGGTTCCTGGTAGAGACCCCCAAACCATATTATTGGGGTTATACGAACTAAGAAAAGACTTAATTAATATAACAGATATAATTTTCTTTTTTCCTATTTTACCATAAAAATAAAAGTAGTCAAGTCAATAAATATATCTTGGTAAAGTTGATCCAGCAGCAGGCATTATCAATATTCTTGAATTTCCCCCTAACTCAAGTAATGCAGCCTCTAATGCGTCCTGTACAGACTTAAATGGTCTGAAATTGATTTTTTTCACTAATTCCTCTTCTAAATCCGATACCATATATATTTTTGCTTTTTGAAGTATCATTGCTATTGCTGCAGCTTTATGTCCTCCTAGCTTAAAGTCTTTCTTTATTTCCTGTATCATCTCTTTTGGTGTTTTTTTAAGCATCCAATCTTCAAAGGTTTTTTCTCCGAATTTCTCATTTGCCGATGCAGCCAATATTATTATTCCACCATCTCTTACTGCATGCTTTGCGTTGTCCAATCCCTTTTGAGCCTGATATATGTTTATGTCCTTTGGATATCCTCCCGGTGATACTATGACTATATCGGCTTGCTTATTTATCGATATTCCATAGATTTTATCTAAGTATTCACAACCTTCTCTATGGGCTTTTATGTAATGTCCAGCAACTGCTTTTACTATCTCTTTTTTTCTGTCAAGTACTACATTTACGATAAAATCAATCTTTATAAATTCCCCTGTCTCATCTATATCCTGCCTTACGGGGTTGGTTTCTAAATTTCCTGCATAGGCTTCTTCATTCACCATATTAGCATGATTTGCCCTAATTGCTTCATGGCTTGATACTCCGGGCATTAATGCCTTTGCCCCTCCACTATAACCTGCAAAATAGTGATATTCTATATTTCCCATACATATAATCCTATCGCTTTTAGCCACGGGTGTGAAGATATCTACAGGTGTCCCATTACTACATATGCCCAGATTTATGCAATCATCCATTTTACTATCTATCACCTTTATTTTACTACCATATACTTCTTTACCTACTAAAGCCCTCTTTTCTTCCTCTGTATGTCCCCTATGGCTTCCTAATGCAAGTACTATGGTTATATCTTCTTCTTTTATATTTGCTTTCTTAAGTTCTCTAATAACTGGTGGGAGTACTGTTCTACTAGGCATTGGTCTAGTAATATCGCTTGTAACTATTGCTATCTTTTCGCCTTCCCTTACTATATCCCTTAATTTGGTTGATCCGATAGGGGTATTCAAGGCTCTCTCCACTTCTGCTTCTCCTTTTAAATCATATCCTATTTCCTTAGGCAATAGTTGACCCATATAATTTTTCTTATCTATTTCAAACTCTACTGCACTTTTACCATATTTCAATTCGTATTTCATAACCTTTCCCCCAAAAGCAAAAATCATTTTTTCTTTGCTTATCTTCTTCAACTAAAATATTAAATAATATTAATATCTATTTTAAACTAAAATCTCAAAATAATAAAGCTTAATATTAGGGGTGTATGGTTTTTATAGAAAGTGATTATGGAATTTGATCATATTTTTATAGGTCAGATACAATCTTTTACCATAACCATAAAAATTATTATGTCTATATTAGGGTACACAATATTTATTTCTTCATTGTAATACATAAAATTTTCTCTTTATCATCAAAGTTTTTAGTTATCGATTCTACTTTATCCATATTTGTTATTACAACTGGAGTTATAATATCCTTCCCAGACTTTTTCAAGTAATCAATATCTATCTCAATAATACCCTGCCCCTGTTTTACATTTCTGCCAATTTCCACGAGTCTTTTAAAGCCAGCTCCCTTTAAATCCACAGTATCTATTCCTATATGAACTAATACTTCCAATCCTTCCTTTGTTACTAATCCAAAGGCATGATTAGTAGGAAATATTTGAGATATTTTCCCGTCGCAGGGAGCAACAGCAATTCTACTCTTAGGTTTTATAGCTACCCCATCTCCAACCATTTTACTTGAAAAAACTTGATCACTTACTTCTGTTATATCAATGACTTCTCCTTCAAAGGGGGCTCTTATATTTATTGTCTTATTTCTTTTTAATAATCTTAACATTATGCTTCCTCCTAATAGATATTCTTCTTTTATCTTTTCCAAATCTAATCTTGATGCCACCTTCATATCCAAAATGAATATAACATGCCCATGTACTTCTCCCCTCATAAATAATTATAAACTTAAATATATCCATAAAATTTATAAATATATTCAAACCTACAAATTTAACTTTAGAGGAAATTACATAACTCTTACTTGGCTAAACCTAATATGCGAATATCATCCTATATTTAATTGCTTAAGATATAAGCATATTTGATGGTATAGCTATTGGGTTTTTAGAACTACATATGATAGATAGTTTTTGTAGAAGGTAATTATGCAATTTGCTCTTTAGATTAAAGGGTGTATCAAAATGATCGTATCCATTGATTTTGATACACCCCGGGTATTCATTCAATATGTTACCCTTTGACCTATACCATTATTATAATAGAATACTATGCGAATTCTTTAGATAAAAAGGTTTTCATTTTGTTGCATAATATTTCTACCTTTGTTCCTACAATTACCTGCATACTATTTTTACCCATTTTCACTACTCCAGAAGCTCCTAGATTTTTTAACCTTTGTTCATTGACCTTAGAACTATCCTTTAGGGTCAATCTAAGTCTAGTTATACAAGAATCTAATTCTTCTATATTGTCTTTACCTCCTAAAGCTTCTATATATTGTTTTGCCAAACCATTCATATCATCCTTTGCATCAGAAATCATATTATTATCACTTGGAATATTCCCCATATCATCGGATATAATATCTAGCTTAATATTAAATTTCTTTATTGCAAAAACAAATACTACATAGTATATGACAGCAAAGATTAATCCTAAAGGTATCAATAGCAATGGTTTAGTGGCCAAATTCCAATTGAGAAAATAATCTATTGCACCTGCTGAAAATCCAAAGCCATGGAGTATACCAAGTTTATAGGTCACAGCTAATGATATACCTGTAAGTATAGCATGAATAGCATATAAAACCGGTGCGATAAACATGAATAGGAATTCTATAGGCTCTGTTATTCCTGTTAAAAATGAAGTAAATGCCACGGAAATCAAAGCTCCTGCAACAGCTTTTTTATCCTCTTTTTTTGTTGTAGTGTATATAGCCAGTGCTATAGCTGGAAGCCCAAACATCATTACTGGGAAAAATCCTGCCATAAAAATACCAGCATTTGGGTCCCCCGCAAAGAATCTATTTAAGTCTCCTGAAGCTCCATTGTATTCACCAAATACAAACCATGTGATACTGTTCAATATGTGATGAAGTCCTGTAGGAATTAATAACCTATTCAATGTACCAAATACAAATAACCCACCTTCTCCGGCTTTGATTACCCAGTTACCAACAGCATCTATGGCATTTTGAATAAATGGCCATACATACCCAAATATCAAACCTAGGGCGATAGAATATATAGAAGTTATTATTGGTACAAATCGTTTCCCCCCAAAGAAGCCTAAGAAGTCTGGAAGTTTAATATTATGATATTTATTGTACATCCTTCCCGCTAGTACCCCCGCTATCATACCACCTAAAACAAACATATTTATTTTTTCATCTATAGCCTTTGCACATGCTGTCAATGTAAAATATCCAACTGCCCCTGCAAGCGCTGCTGCTCCGTGATTGTCCTTTGCGAAACCAATTGCAACACCTATGGCAAATAGGATTGGAAGATTGTCGAAAATCGCTGCTCCTGCTGCCGCAATAAATGGAGCTTTTAAAAGTACACCAAATCTTAGAAGCAATGCAACAACCGGCATTACTGCTATGGGAAGCATTAAGGATCTACCCAGTTTTTGAAGCTTTCCTAAAACATTACTACTCATAAAATAATTCCTCCTTAAAATTTTTTATAAGATAATTACATAATCAATTGATAAAAGCATTTAAAACCCATAATTTAAATAGATTAGTACGATTTATTTAAGTAATCCAATACCCAATTATGTAATTGTCCTATTTATTAAAAAAAGCATCAACCAATAGAAGGATATTTCAATCTATTAGGTTAATGCCTGATTTAACAGTAACACACCTTTTTTATTTAATTTTAAGTCTCTCAATATGAATGGTCATATATCCAAGTTCTTGTTCCGGAACCTCTACTTCATACTCTTGTTCAATTTTAACCTTTATCTTTTTTATAATTTCAAATGAGTCCGTAAATTCTTTTTTTATATTCTCCAGTAATGGATTATCTATATACTTTTTATTTCTGACCCTATCCAATGCTCCTTGAAGATGATTAATTAGTCTCTTATAACTATATGTGGATTTATCTAAGGTTATGTTTAATCCTTCTTCTATAATTCCAATTATTTCATTTAAAATCCTGGCATTTTTTACGGTTTCTCTGACATTGACGTTATTTCTACTGGAATGTAAATGCATTGCAATAAAACCTATTTCTCCAAAGCCCAGATCAATATTTAACTTTTCCTTTATCATTTCTATACCTTTATATGCGATATCATATTCCTCTGGATATATTATTTCTATTTCATCTATAAATGGGTTTTCTATTTTCAATCCCGTTTCTACCCTTTCAATGGCAAAGGCTATATGATCCGACAACAAAATATGTATATGGTTATCCAGTTCCCCTAATTTTCCTTCCGCCAAATCGATGATTTTCTCACTTATTTCAATAACGCTAGAATCTATCTGCTTAATAAGCCTAAAATAATCCGTTTTCATTTTTTCACTATATGCCATAAATGACCTTTGAATGTCTTCATCTGAAATATGTACCTTTTTATTTTCTTTCTTACCAAACCCGATACCCTTTCCCATGAGGATGGTGTCCATTTTGTTATTAAAATCATAGGCTAAAATTATATTATTATTTAAAACCTTCAATATACGATAATTTGTATCAATCAAAATTACACCTCCTGTATAAGTAAAAAGACGCAAACCTACATCCTAATACAATATCGACTTTGCATTAGTACATAGGTTTACGCCCATGGAAAAGTAACGTACCTAAATTATCATTTGTTATTATAGGTAAATAATATCATACTTGGAAAACGTTTGTCAATATTTTTTTATTTGCTGAAACTTTAATTATGCAATTTGCTCACTTAATAGATAATTTCATAGGGTCTCATCATTTCATGGTCTTCATGCTCTAATATATGGCAGTGCCAAGGATACAATCCTGTATAGGGTATAAACTTCATAATGATTCTTGTTATTTCACTGGGATTGGCTCTGACTGTGTCCTTCCATCCTCTTTCATTAAGCTGAGGTAATATACGGGGGCCAGTAAATAGAATTTCTTTGGTATTATTGTAATATTCCACATCAAAGGGCTGTCTATCTAGGATTTGAAAATTAACTAAATGTATATGTATAGGATGAGTAGAGTTCGCAAGATTAATTAGATTCCAAACCTCAACACTCCCAAATTTAGGTTTAATTGTAATAGGATCATCCCATATTTTACCATCAAGGAGAAGAAAGGCCCTACCATATTTATCGGTTTGTCTTTCTAGAGTTAAGTTCCTTATCACCCGTGCTTCCTTTTGTTGTAGTGGGATTACTGTACTTAATCTACATGGAATTAGGCTATAGTCATAGCTTGAAGGAGGAAGTATAACTCTAAACTGCATGATTTTGCCCTCGGTTTTAGAATCTACAGGATTTCCTCTAGGAAAGGGAGAAGGTGCATCATTAGTGATCACAATATTTTGACCCCAAAATTTTGAAAAATCTATTATTACGTCTGCCCTTTCCGCTGGTGCCAATAGAATTTCTTTTGTGATGATAGGAGCTTCCAGAAGTCCCCCATCGGTTCCAATTTGATAAAATGGTTGATCAGAAGAAAGTCTCATTCTATAGAATCTGGAGTTTGATCCATTGATAATCCTAAATCTATATTTTCTTGGTTCAACCTCCAAGTATGGCCAAACCTTACCATTTACCATTATGGTATCTCCAAAAAAATCAGGAACTACTGAAGGACATACATTAGGTATTGGCTGCTCAGGTCCACAGGGATAATAAAGGGAACCATCATCATTAAATGATCTATCTTGTATAAGCAATGTTATCTCATAACGTCCCCCTGGAAGCCCTAGGCATTTTTCATGATTATCACGAATAATATAGGCCCCGGCCAATCCCGCATATACATTAAGGCGTGTAATGCCAATAGCATGGGCATGATACCATAGAGTGGCCCCTCGCTGTATGTTGGGATAGTCATATATCTTCCTAGTAAAATATGGCCCCACCTCCTTATATCCTTTTGTAAACCAAGCTTCTGGATATCCATCACTCTCTGGTTCTACAACAGCTCCATGAAGATGTATAACGGTTCTAACTCTTGGTGTATCGGAGCCTGCTCCATGTACTGTAGTATCAATAGGCAGCAAATGCTTATTAGGCAGATCATTTATCCATTTAACTTTTATGGGTTTATTTCTCTTGGCTTCTATAGTTGGTCCAGGGTAGCTTCCTTCGAATCCCCATACTAAAGTTGCAGGGAGATCCCTATGGAGTTTTTGTTTGAACTGATTCATGGTCAATTCATAATAAGTGATACCATTTATTTTACCCTTTGCCCTAAGAGTCTTGATAATTGGTAATTCGTCAACAAATTTGGCAAGTTTCATTAGATATTTCTCCTTTCAACAAACTCATATAATATTTATATTCCTTTTTCCTACACATTAGAGCTATAAATATATAAAAAGCCACTTGAAACTTTTAGAGCTTCAAGTGGCAAAGAATAGTTACTTTAATTATTTTGTTGCCTAATATAATCTTCCCTATTACCCAATACTATTTTAAACTCCCCATCTACTTCTATTAATATCCATTCCTGATAAAGCGCAATACTTTCATCCTCATCGCTTCTCGAATACTTTAATGAAATAATAGTCTTATCACTAAATTTTTGTGTATTATATAGTACTATTTCATAACCCCTTAGCTCTTTGATATAATCCGACATCAATGCCCTAAATTCTTGAAATCCAACCCTCATTGAACTCCCCTTATCCAGCATAGAATAGGCCTTATCATATCTCTCCATTACTAAGCTATCCAAGAAATCCTTTACAACAGTAAAGTGGGTAACATCACTGGTTTGAACTATGTCCTCCCTTGTGGTAAATGGCTGGTTTAATGCATTTTCACTATGTAAGTAATCAATCTTCCCACCTTCAACTAAAATCTGAACTTTTTGTATGTAATCTAGTTGAGTTAATGAGTTCACAACTGACCAAATAATTAGATCTTCTTCAAGCTCTTCCCATTTCTCATTTTCAATATAGCTCCTAGAAAAATTTACATAACATATATTGTCAATAGTCTCTATGGAAAGAATCACTGTATAATTAGGAATAGTAGCTATCAGAGTCTTATTCCTCGGCCCATTAATTAGTTCTTCAACAATAACCTCTTCAAAATTCATATCCTTAGTAGTAATGGTTCTATTCTCTACAGCCAATCTATTCTTATCTGCAAAAAACAACTTAACGGTAGAAGTAATTTCTTCAGGAACAGGTGGTATCGGCTTTACATTATCCGATATGCTAATATCCTCTCGAAAAGCTACTCCCAATAATATTAAGACACATATGATTAGTAAAAAAACATATAATCTATAGAAAGATTTCAAAACCATAACCTCCTATAAATAAACAACATTATCCCCATACTATTCATAGGAAATTTAAAACTCTGCTATGTCCTTGAATAATCTGGGTTGAAACTTAAAATAAATTTCAAACTCCTGTACTATAGATATTCCTAATTAAAGTTTTCACTGGAATCTCTATATTGTTCATTCTTTATTTTAATTTATAAAGCCCTAAAGTTGCTTATCATTAATTTTAAACAGTTGCCTTCAGCGGTAATACTATATAGATTGTGGTACCTTTATTAACTTCACTTTCAACACTAATTTCACCCTGATGTAATGCAATAAGCTGTTGGGTAATTGATAACCCCAATCCTGTTCCACCAGATTTTCTTGCCCTCGCCTTATCTACTCGATAGAATCTATCAAATATAAATGGTAATTCATCTTCTGGGATACCTATACCATTATCCTTTATCTTAATAATAAATTTATTTTGTTCTGAATATAGGTCTATATTAACTTTTCCATTTTCTGGGGTATATTTGATTGCATTTCCAATTATATTAATCAGACTTTGCTGAATTTTAAACTTATCAAGCATAACCTGTATTTTTGTTTTCTCAGTGAAGTTTAATTCAATATTTTTTTTATCAGCTAGAGGCTTTAAGCTACTAATAACTTTTTGAATTAAATAATTAACATAGGTCAATTGATAATCTAAATCAATTGTCTCCTTTTCTAGATCAACTAAATATAACAAACTATCAATTATCTTATTTAATCTATCTACTTCCGAATCAATATCCGTAAGAAATTCTTTGTATATTTCTTCCGGAGCATGATCTTGATGAATTAAGGATTCCGATAATATCTTTATGGAACTGAGGGGAGTTCTGAGTTCATGGGATACATTTGCCACGAATTCCCTTCTCTGCTTATCCACTTGATCAAGCTTTGTTGTCATTAAATTAAAGGCCCTTCCTAAATTACTTATTTCATCATTACCATAGACTTCTACCTTTTGATTAAATTTACCTTGAGCCATTCTTTTTACGGCCTCCGTTAACCTCTCAATTGGTTTTGAAATTATATCCGCAAATACAAAACTAATAAAAGCAGTTATAGCCAAACTAAAAAAGGATAAAAGCATAAACTTTTGCATTGTTCTTTTTATATTTAAAAATATATCCTCCAAGGAAGAAGATATGAATACTGCCCCTAGAATTCTTCCCTTGCTTACTATTGGCACCGCCACATACATAACTCTGCCATAATCTTGAAGATAATGCTGTTTAGCAACGTTTTTCCCAAGTAAGGCTAAGGAAAGCTCTTCTTCACTCAACCGATCACCCTCTAGGGTATTATATGAATCGATTAGTATTTTGCCATTCAAATCTGAAATCATTACCCTTGAATTTATTTCAAGACTTAACCTGGTGGCTATATCAGCAACCATTTCATTTACATACTTACTATTGATTTCAGATATATAGGGAGATAATCTATCGGCGATAATATTACTTTGTGTGAGCAAACTAATTTTTTTCTCGTTTATATAATTAATTCTAAGTGATTCACTAATAAAGGAGTTTATAAGTAGGATTGTCAAAAAAACCAATAATAAATAGGTGGAAACTAATTTCCACCTTAATCCTTTGAACTTGTTATTTATTTCTAAAATAATAACCAACTCCCCATTTGGTTAAAATATATTCAGGTTGGCTGGAGTTTTTCTCTATCTTTTCCCTTAGTCTTCTAACATGAACATCCACAGTTCTTACATCACCAAAGTATTCGTACCCCCATATGGTCTCTAAAAGCTCTTCCCTAGAATGAATCTTCCCTGGATTAGTTGCTAATAGTAAAAGTAGATCAAATTCCTTTGCAGTTAGATTGATATCTTTTCCACCAAGGCTAACCTTTCTTCCAAGGGTGTTTATAGTAAAATCATCAATATTGGATATATTAGTATGTACAACATTCTCCTTAACATGCACTCTTCTAAAAATGGCTTTAATTCTTGCCTTTAATTCTAGTATGTTAAATGGCTTTGTTAAATAATCATCCGCTCCATATTCTAAGCCTAGTACCTTACTAGTATCTTCTCCCTTAGCTGTCAAAATGATTATGGGAACCATGGATTCTTCCCTAATCTTTTTACATACTTCTAAACCGTCCATTTTAGGTAACATCAAATCTAAAACAATCAATTCATAGCTGTTGTTAATTGCTTTTTCATAGGCTTCCATTCCATCAACAGCAGTATCTATCTCATATTCATCTTGTTCTAGGCTGTATTTTAAACCCTTTAACAAGATTTCCTCATCATCTACAACCAAAATCCTCTTTGACATTAAAAATCACCTCATTAGTTTTTTCTCTCGCCCTATCACAAAGTCTATATTATAATTTATTATTAATCATTACCTTAATAATAATTCTTTTCTGTCTATTTTTCAAGGAAATTACATTTTATGACATAAAATAATATCATCTAACAATATAAAACTCTTTTATCCCCAACACGTTTAGTCAGCTTTATGGAGTCGAAATGTTCTAAAAGAGGTACTACATATTTTCTTGATGTATCTAAAATATTACGATAGTCTCCTAAGGCTATATCTTTATTTTCTGCAAAGTAATCTATTAAAAGCTTTTTTGCTTTATTATAGGCTTCTGTTTCAAATAAAATATCTTCGTTAACTTTGATTAACAGACCCATACTTAGCATAACTTCAATAATAGCTTTGTCCTTTTCCCCAATATTAACCATTTTAAAAACATCCTTCACCACAGGAGGTTTAAATTCATCATCTTTATATATCTTAAGTATTTTATCCTTTAAAGCAGTTTGCTCCTTTGACAACTGAACTTCAAATCCCTTTAAAGCTACTGTGTCCCCAAAGACCTTTAATATATCATTTTTTTCATAAATATCCATTATTTCATCGAAAAGCTTACCCTTAGTGTTTTTAAAGAATCTACTCCTTATTTCCTCTTTAGGAACACCTGGTTTTAAAGAATGTTTTTTATGGAACTTAGAAAGAAAGCTAGTAAGCTGTTCTTCAGCTTGTTCAATAAAATCTCTATGAACATACCTTCCGTTTGAAAATTCTATGGCTATTTTTTGTTTAGTAAAGACTTCATAAGCCTTTTCAACTATTCTCTCTGACAATCCAGTTTGTACAGAAACAAATTTTATATTTGGAAACTCGCTACTAAATTTTTTCAAAGCCGTCTCAATTATGGTATCCTTGTTTCCTTCACTTTTAGCCTCTAATTCACTAATCACATCTTCATTAGCCCTTTTGTGTTTTACTGCATTAGGATCTAAAACAACTCCTCCCCCAATAGTTTCAAGGGGAGAATAGAATCTTACAACAAATCTATCGTTATATTTACAGGCTGTTTCCTCTTCTAATCTTAATTGGGCATAGCAGCTTTCACCAGGATTTAACTCCTCCCTGTCAAGAAGTGCCACCCTACATAATATTTCTTTAGTTCCATGATAAAATCTCAATCTGCTCCAATGCTCTATTTTTCTATTAGAGCTTTTTAGTAGGTTTAACTTAACATCGATTATCATTGTACTCTTCATGGTATGCTCATCTGCTAATATATCTCCCCTAGATATATCTTCTTTCTTAATACCAGTTAAGTTTATTGCCACCCTTTGTCCAGCATAAGCTTTAGAAACAGAATTTCCATGTACTTGAATATTCCTTACCCTCGCTTCCAGTCCCTTAGGATATATGGTAAGAGCCTGCTTTTCATCTACTGTTCCTTCAATCAATGTGCCCGTTACTATTGTTCCGAACCCAGACATTGTAAATACCCTATCTATAGGAAGCCTTAGGGGCTCAGAGACATTTTTTTCAGGTACTTCTTCAGTGTAACGTGTAATATACTCCTTTAGCTTGTCAAGACCTATTCCTTCAATGGACGAAACGGGAACTACTGGAGCATTCTCTAAAAATGTTCCTTTCACCCTTTCATTCAAATCTTCCTTTACAAGCTTTACCCATTCATCATCTACTAGATCACACTTTGTTAGCACAATAATTCCTTTTTCTACATCTAGGATAGATAATATATCTAGATGCTCTTGAGTTTGGGGCATAACGCCTTCATCTGCAGCGATTACAAGTAATACTAAATCTATTCCACTAACCCCTGCAAGCATATTTTTGATGAATCGTTCATGACCTGGAACATCCACAATTCCTGCTTTTTTTCCATTTGGTAGATCAAAGAAAGCAAATCCAAGTTCGATGGTGATTCCTCTTTTCTTTTCTTCCTTTAGTCTATCCGTCTCTATCCCAGTAAGTGCTTTAATTAAAGTTGTCTTACCATGGTCAATATGTCCTGCAGTACCAATTATAATATTCTTCATTTTTGCCTCCTATTTTCAAAATTCTTAAGAGCTTTAGCAATAACTTCAAATTCCTCTTCTTTTATGGTTCTAACATCTAATAGTACTCTATCATCGTTTATTCTACAGATTATGGGCAAATCATTTCCCCTAAGGAACTCCTCAAGTCTCTTTGAACTTAATATCTTTGTCTCAAGTGAAATTAAGTAAGTCGGTAAATCTTCTAAAGGCATTGCTCCTCCACCCACTTGTGAATATCCCTCCTTAATTTCAGCCGAAATTTCATCTGTATATTCTACAATTTTTCTATATAGGGCCTCAGCCTTTTCTTTTATTTCATTTATATCCATTGTCAACATTCTTAAAGTAGGAATGTGTTTTAAGGCCATATCCTCATCTAAATACAATCTGAATGTCGCTTCTAGGGCTGTTAATGTCATTTTATCAACTCTCAAAGCTCTTGTAAGTTGATTTTTTTTCATCTTTTCTATATACTTTTTCTTTCCAACAATTATACCAGCCTGAGGTCCTCCTAAAAGCTTGTCCCCACTAAATGTAACTATATCTGCACCCTTTGATAAGCTTTCTAGGACTGTAGGTTCATATGCTAAACCATATTTTGATAGATCCACTAGTGTCCCACTGCCTATATCTTCAATAACAGGTATATTGTATTTTTTCCCTACCGACGCCATTTCTTCAACATCTACTTCTTTAGTAAATCCTAATATTTTATAATTGCTTGTATGCACCTTTAATAAAGCAGCAGTTTCTTCGTCTATATTATTCTGGTAATCAGATATATGGGTTTTATTGGTGGTTCCAACTTCTTTTAATATAGCTCCACCCTGTTCCATTACCTCCGGTACTCTAAACGAGCCTCCTATTTCAACCAGTTGTCCTCTAGAAACAATTACTTCCTTACCCTTTGCAATTGAATTCAGAACAAGTAATACCGCCGCAGCATTATTATTGACCACCAACGCACCTTCAGCTCCAGTTAGCTTACATATAATCTCTTCTATGTGGGAATATCTAGAACCTCTTTTCCCAGTAGAAATATCGAATTCCAATGTTGAGTAATTACTCGCAACCTCACTTAAATCCTTAAGTATTTTATCACTAATCAATGCTCTACCTAAATTGGTATGCAAAACAACTCCCGTGGCATTTATAACTCTTCTTAGACTCATTTTGTTTGCATTTACAACATCAAATACAATATCTTTAACTATATTAGCTATGCTTATTTCAAATCCTTCTAAGCTATCTTTTTCTAAATTCAATATGGATTTTCTAAGTCCATCAATTCTATTTCTAATTGCATCAACTATTGTTATTCTAGGAAAGCTCATTCCTATTTCTTTTATCTTTTCATTATTTAGTACTTCATCTACCTTTGGTAGATTTACAAGCAAATCTTTTTTATTCATTTTTTTCACTCCTAAAATATTTTAAATGTCCTAATGCTATTCTATTTTCCTTTATAATATACCCAAAATTGATTAAGCAAATTGCATAATTACTTTCAACAAAAAACATCTATCCCATATCTTTGGGAATTTTTTATGCATAAATAAAAGTTTTTATTGAAATCTCTATATAAGTTCATTCTATATAGATTATAAATTTTTTTCTATAAAATTATAACATAATTTTTACTTCTTTTAATAAAAATAAGTTGTACCTAAGAAATTTCCATTATTATGTATCCCATAAATAGAGTACATAGTTTCTAAGATTTTGCAAAATATATTAATATCTAAGGATTAAACAATTTCTTACACTATAGAACTTTTTAGTGGCTTTACAAAGCAGAAATTAATTTAAAGAAAGGATTCTAGCTTTATTTCAAAAACTAAAGTACACATTATCTATATTGGGAGGTTATTTATGGATACTTTGAATGCAATTATAAGTAGTATAAACGGTTTTGCTTGGGGCGGCTTTATGATTCTATTCCTAGTTGGAACAGGTGTTATTCTTACACTAGGCACAAGAGTTGTTCAATTTAGAAGATTAGGATATGCTTTTAAGCTACTTTTTTCAAAGCAACATGCCGGTGACGGAGATATTACTCCATTTCAAGCATTGATGACATCTCTAGCTGCTACCATAGGTACAGGGAATATCGCTGGTGTGGCAACAGCAATAGCTGCTGGAGGTCCCGGTGCAGTGTTTTGGATGTGGGTTACTGCAGCCTTTGGTGGAGCAACAAAATATAGTGAAGCATTACTAGCAATAAAATACAGGACAACTAATGAGAGGGGAGAAAAATCCGGTGGTCCAATGTATTACATCAAACTTGGAATGAGAGATAGGTTTGGTGGTAATTTTGCTTGGCTTGGTTGGCTATTCGCATTTTTTGGTTTTTTTGCATCCTTTGGTATTGGTAATATGGTTCAGGCTAACTCAGTTGCAGAATCATTACAAACTACATTTGGAATCGACCCAAAAATTTCAGGAATTTTTATTGCCATTGCAGTAGCCTTAGTAATTCTCGGCGGCATAAAAAGTATAGCTAATGTTACGGATAAAATAGTTCCAGCTATGGCTGTAATTTATATTATAGGTGCTTTGATAGTATTATTTAATAAATCAGCCATGATACCGGCCGCTTTTTCTATGATTTTTTCAAATGCTTTTACTGCTAAGGCAGTTGGTGGAGGATTGATTGGAACAGTCATACGCTTTGGTGTTGCTCGTGGTGTATTTTCAAACGAAGCGGGCCTTGGTAGTGCCCCCATAGCACATGCTGCTTCAAAAAATAATGATCCTGTTAAACAAGGTATAATAGGTTCTTTGGGATCTTTCTTAGATACCTTGGTTGTCTGTACTATGACGGCTTTAGTTATTCTAGTGTCCGGTCTAATTGAAATCGGCACAGATAAAGTGATGATGATTACAACCACTACCGGTAATTTAGTTAAAGTCACAGAAATCCCATCTGCTGGTACAGAAGCTTATGCTACATTTGTCAGTCAGTTTGGTAAGCCCCTTACAGGAGCTGCATTAACAACTACGGCTTTCAGCAAATCCCTAGTGGGATTTGGATCATTTATAGTATCCTTTGGCTTAGTGTTCTTTGCATTTTCTACAATACTTGGTTGGTACTACTACGGCTCTAAGTGTCTTGAGTATATCGCTGGTGTAAAAATCATTGTACTATACAAAATAGCATGGATATCACTATGTTGGATTGGTGCCTTTATACCTTTGAGATTTGTTTGGAATATTTCTGACACATTTAACGGTTTAATGGCTATACCAAACCTAATTGCATTGCTGACCCTGAGTCCCTTAATCTTTAAAATGACTTCTGATTATGAAAGAAGAGAAAAACGAAGATAAGCACCCATCTGGGGTGCTTATCTCAGGCTACCTAAAAACCCGAATTTCTTCGTTGTTGCTTCAAGCAAGAACTCTTACGTATGTCCATATACGCTGCGGCCTCTCGCTTTCAGCACGCCTCGAACTTCAGATTTTTAGGCAGCCTGTCATCTTGTCGACTTTGTCAACAATCTAAGATAAGCCCCCATCTGGGGTGCTTATCTTACTATTAAGTAATTTTCCTGTTTCTCTGTTACTTCGCCAACAATACTAAATTCTGTTTTTAGATTTTTGTCGTAATACTCTAATAAAATATCTGCCTTTTCTTTTTCAATAGAAATGAGCAATCCCCCTGACGTCTGGGGATCGAATAGAATATCCTTCATGTAAACAGGTATATCATTTTCATACTTTACATTATCCCCTATAAAAGCTTCGTTCCTATATGCACCTGCAGGAACTAAACCCATTTGAGCATTTTCTATAGCCCCTTCAATAACAGGTACGGCTTCTGAGTCTATTATTATTGATACATCACTTCCCTTTGCCATCTCAAAGGCGTGACCTAAAAATCCAAAACCTGTGATATCTGTGCATGAATTCACCTTAGTCATGGCCATTCCCTCAGCTGCAATATCATTTAAGCTTATCATTGCATCTATTGCCTTTTTTTGTATGGGTTCATCAAGCATATCAGCCTTTATAGCTGTATTCAATATTCCAACCCCTATAGGCTTAGTCAATATTAATATATCTCCAGGCTTTGCATTTGAATTACTTAAAACCTTATCGGGGTTGACAGTACCAGTCACAGACAAGCCATACTTAGGCTCATTATCATCCACAGTGTGACCCCCTACTAATAGGGCTCCTGCTTCCTTTACCTTATCGCTTCCTCCCTTTAATATCTCTGCCAATATATCCATAGATAGGCATGTAGGAAAGCATACTATATTTAAAGCCAAAATTGGTTTGCCTCCCATTGCATAAACATCACTTAATGAGTTAGCGGCAGCTATTTGTCCAAAAACATAGGGATCATCTACTACCGGTGTAAAGAAATCCAGAGTTTGTATTAAAGCCGTATCATCGTTTAGCTTATATACGGCAGCATCGTCGGATGTATCTAGTCCAACTAATAGCCTATCACTTTCAACTGGTGGTAGCTGACACAGAACCTGTGCCAAGGTCTCAGGACCAATTTTAGCCGCTCAGCCAGAACTACTACTTAATTCCGTTAATCTTTTATTCTTTAAGTCTTTCACATATACCACCTCCAAAAATCAACATATGTGGCTTATATACCACTAAATTTATACTTGAGGAAATTACATAACTCTTACTTGGCAAAACTGCATATGGGAATATCATCCTTAATTTAATTACTTAAGATATAAGCATATTTGATGGCATAGCTTTGGGGATTTTAAAACTACATATAGTAGATGGTTTTATAGAAAGTAATTATGCAATTTGCTCACTTAAACTAATGCTTAAAACCCAATATCTATCTTCTATATTAACATATTCTACTTAACTTTTATACTATCTTTAATCTGCTCAAATTTGTTTGAACCTATCCCACTCACATTCTTGATATCTTCAATGCTTTTGAATCCATTATTTTTTTGTCTATATTTTATTATCCTCTCGCTTATAGATTCACCTATACCATCTAGCTTAGTTAGTTGCTCCTTTGTTGCGGTGTTGATATTTATTTTTTTATCAATCCCTATTATATCAGAGTCACTACTGACCCCAATATCAATTTTTTCACCAATTTCAGGAATGATAATCTTTTCACCGTCATTTACATACTTAGATCTATTAATCCTTAATACATCGGCTTTATCCGTTAGTCCACCAGCCCTATTTATTGCATCAATTACCCTGTCACCTTCTGCTAGAATTATAACCCCAGGTTTTTTTACGGCGCCACATATATCAATTTTAATTTTTTTCGGCTCTTTTTTCTCCAGATGGGTCTCTTGAGCGGTATCCTGCTGACTGTTCTTTTCATCTTTGTCCTCAATAACTCCTATTTCCTCTTCAATTACTATCTTCTGATTTTCTTTATAGGTAAAATTTTTAATATTAAAAAAAACTACTAAAACTATAAATATTATGATCAAAATAATTTCTTTTTTGGTCACTTTTTTCACAAATTATCCTCCTTTTCTCAAAGCCTAACCCCTTCAATATAGCTCATTACATTTATTCTTTATTATGGAAATTATAGTTATTATTTCTACCTTTTATTTCTATAACCTTCTTTTTAGCCATAAATACTTAAAATTTTTTTTTATTTTTGTTATACTGTATATAGTGCTTTAAAAAATCTTTATTATGCTTTCTTAAATATCGAGCTTTATAGAAACATAATTTAACTAGAGGTGAAAACATGAAACGAATATTTGTAGTAATGCTCATAGTAAGTATTATAATAACATCCACATTTAGTAGTTTTGCCATAGCTTCTCCGCCCCATATTGATATTTCTTCTGAAAGTTGTGTTTTGATCGATTTTGACACTGGCGAAGTTCTCTTTGAAAAAAATTCTCATAAACAGATGTATCCGGCTAGTACAACTAAAATAATGACAGCAATATTGACTTTAGAAAATACAAATCTTACTGACAAAATTATTATAGATAAACAAACTCCTTTTACTGATGGCAGCCGTATGTATGTTAAAGAAGGCGAAGAATTTACCGTTGATCAATTATTGCATGCCCTATTGATAGAGTCGGCTAATGATTCCGCTGTTGCATTAGCAAAGCATATTGCTGGAAGTACTGAAGAATTTGCAAAACTGATGAATAAAAGAGCCAAAGAGTTAGGTGCCCTAAATACTAATTTTACAAATCCCCACGGACTCCCCGATGAAAAACATGTAACTACGGCTTATGATTTATCCATGATTGCTAAATACGGTATGACATTACCTAAGTTTAAGGAAATTGTTAAAACCATAAAATATCAAATACCAGCAACAGAAAAAACTCCTGAAATTAGATATTTTAGAAATAGAAATAGACTTCTTCATGGAATTGGCCCTAGCAATCAAATAAAATATAAGGGTAAATGGATTGATATAAAATATGATATAGTTGATGGTATCAAAACTGGATATACTACTAAAGCAGAACAATGCCTTGTTTCAACTGCATTTAAGGACAATAGAAGAGTTATTTCTGTTGTTTTAAAGACTAATAGACCTAATCAGTATTTGGACTCAAGAAAGCTGATTGACTATGGTTTTGATAATTTTAAGAAAATAAATGTTATTAATTCTGGTACTAACCTAAAAACAATTGAAATTGAAAATGGGATTGAGAAAACCTTAGATTTACTAACCCAGGATAGTATTTCAAAAATTGTTCCTAATGATACCATAGAATCTAATATAAAGCAAAAAATTGAACTGAGTTCAGATATAAAAGCCCCTATAACTAAGGGAGAAGTATTAGGTACCGTTTCCTTTAGTCTTAATGGTGAGGTTATAGGTAGTACAAATTTGATTGCTAAGAGTTCTGTAGATGAGAAGCAGTTATATAAGATAATTAAAAGAATACAAGACCCCCAAAATATGTCACTATATAAGATAATACTTGGAGTAATTGTTGTTTTTCTAGTCTGGAGAACAGTAGTAACTATAAGAAGAGTTAGAAGAAAACGTAGAAGATGGAAATGGTAAAAAAAAAAGCGACCTAAGAGTCGCTTTTTTTATTTAACAACTGCTATCATTTCTATTTCTACATTTACATCCTTAGGCAATCTTGCCACCTCAACACATGCTCTAGCAGGCTTATGAGTATTAAAATATTGTCCATATACTTCATTTATTCTACCAAATTGATTCATATCCTTAATGAAAACAGTTGCCTTTATTACATTTTCAAGTGTTGTACCAGCCTCTTCTAGTATAGCTTTTCCATTTTCTAAGCATTGTCTTGTCTCATCTTCAATGCTTCCCTGTACCATTTCACCAGTAGCAGAATTAAATGGTATCTGTCCAGAAACAAAAAGTAGATTTCCTGCTAAAATAGCCTGTGAATAGGGGCCAACAGCTGCAGGTGCCTTATCAGTATGTATTACTTTTAAATCCATAATTAAACCCTCCTAATATTATATAAATTGTAATAACAAACAAAGTGTTAACCTATAAAAACCAAATAAATGTATATATATATGACCTAATAGAACTTAAATCTCTATACAACTCCATTTATTTTGTATCTACTCTAATCTCATCTAAATAATTATATATAGTATATCTTGAAACACAAAGTACCTTAGCCACATAATCTATAGCTCCCTTTATTAAAAAGGCTCCTTGATTATCCAGTTTCTTAACAATATTTACTTTTTCTTCTTTCCCCATATAAGCTACTGGTTTACCCACTTCATCCAATGTATTTTTCACAATATCAATCAATACATCGTTTACTCTATTTCCACTATCCTGGGAACTCTTTTCGGTTTCTGAAACTTCAGTCTTTGTTAACTCATCTATTACCTTTTTTGCAACCACTAACTCAGATAGATCAAAGTTTATACAAAGGCACCCTAATACCACATCATTCTCATCCTTTATAAACATTGTTGAGGATTTTAAGGCTCTTCCTTCAAGACTCTTTCCAGTATAATTTATTATATTGTCCTTTATACTACCTTTACGTACTGCCTTTAATCCCACTTCTGTCATAGGACTTCCTACACTTCTACCAGTCACATGACCGTTCTTGATAGCAACTATAGAACTTTCCATCCTACTAAAATCATGAAGAATGACTTCACAGTTTTTCCCGAATGTTTTCGATAAACCTTCTACAATGGGTATATAGCTTTTCAAAATCGGGTTCAACGTCCTATCCATCAAATTCTCCCCCTAAATATGAATATTATTTTGCAACAATATTAACTAATTTTCCAGGAATACAAATAACTTTTATAATATTCTTCCCATCTATAAACGATTTTATCTTTTCGTTATCTAAGGCTAATTTTCCTATTCCATCCTTTGTCATATCTTTACTTACATTGATTTTATCCCTTACTTTTCCATTCACCTGTAAAACTATTTCTACCTCTTCTTTTACTAGGGCCTTTTCGTCGTACTTTGGCCAAGCTTCATTGTGTACGCTTCCTTTTTTGTCAAGTATACTCCATAACTCTTCTGTCATGTGGGGAGCAAATGGACAAAGAAGCACTAAAATAGTTTCTACAGACTTTGTGATTAAATCAGAATTTATTTTTTCTTTATCTATTTCCTTATATTTATATGTCTCATTTACAAGACCCATAATAGCACTAATTGCAGTATTAAAATTGAATCTTTGACTTATATCCTCAGTAACTTTTTTAACTGTATTGTTAATCACATAGTTCAATTCTTTATCTTCTTTTCCTTTTATCACTATAGCTGCATTTTCTGAGGATAAAACATATTCCTTGAGCTCATCTACTAATCTCCAAACCCTATTTAAAAATCTAAAGGATCCCTCTACTCCTGTATCGCTCCACTCTAAATCTCTTTCAGGTGGTGCAGCAAATAGAATAAATAGTCTTGCTGTATCAGCACCATACTCAGAAATTATTTCCTTAGGACTTACTACATTACCTTTAGACTTTGACATCTTAGCTCCGTCTTTAAGCACCATGCCTTGAGTCAATAGATTCTTAAATGGCTCGTCAACAGGAGATAATCCTATATCATGAAGAACCTTTGTAAAAAATCTTGCATATAGAAGATGTAAAATAGCATGCTCTACTCCACCAATATATTGGTCTACATCCATCCAGTAAGCTGCTTTTTTCTTATCGAAAAGCTTATCTGCATTCTTGGGATCAGTATATCTTAAGAAATACCAAGATGAGTCAACAAATGTATCCATGGTATCAGTTTCTCTTTTAGCCATAGCTCCACATTTAGGACAAGGAGTATTTTTAAAGGATTCACTTGTTGTCAATGGTGATTCTCCTTTTCCGCTAAATACAACATCTGTTGGAAGTAATACAGGCAAATCTTTTTCCGGTACAGGTACAATACCACATTTTTCACAATATACCATAGGTATTGGTGTTCCCCAGTATCTCTGGCGAGATATCAACCAGTCTCTAAGTCTATAATTAATAGTTCTTTTACCATAATTATTAGATTCCATAAACTGTATGATTTTCTCTAAACCATCCACGTTTTGTAGTCCATCAAATTCATCTGAATTTACCATTACACCTCTTTCAATATATGGTAATTCTAGATCTTCTACTTTATCTAGGTCCTCAGGTTTTATGACTGGTACTATATCAATATCATATTTTTTTGCAAACTCAAAATCTCTTTCGTCATGGGCTGGTACAGCCATAATGGCGCCTGTTCCATAATCCATAAGTACATAATTAGCAATATAAATCGGAATTTTTTTATTATTTAGTGGATTTACTGCATATTTACCAGTAAATATACCCTCTTTTTCTACATTACTTGCAGTTCTTTCAATGGTTGTGGCATGTTGTAATTTATTAACAAATGCTAATACATCGCTCTCATATTCACTACCACTTACTAATTCCTTCACTAAAGGATGCTCTGGTGCTAAAACCATAAATGTTACACCATAGATTGTATCTGGTCTAGTAGTAAATATATCTAGGGCCTTATCAGTCCCTTCAACTTCAAATGACATTTGGGCTCCATAACTTCTGCCAATCCAATTTGACTGCATGGTTTTAACTTTTTCAGGCCAACCCGTTAGTTTATCAATATCCTTAAGTAATTTATCGGCATAGTCTGTTATCTTAAAATACCATTGTTCAAGATTCTTTTTAATAACTACAGTCTCACATCTTTCGCATCTGTCATTAACAACCTGCTCATTAGCTAGAACAGTCTCACATGATGGACACCAGTTAACAGGTGACTTCTTCTTATATGCTAATCCATGCTCATAAAACTTCAAGAACATCCATTGAGTCCATTTATAATAATCGGGTAGGCACGTAGTAACTTCTCTATCCCAATCATAACTAATTCCTAATTCTTGTAACTGTTTTTGCATTTCAGCAACATTTTCTTTAGTCCATTTATCTGGATGAATATCATGCTTTATAGCTGCATTTTCTGCTGGAAGTCCAAATGCGTCCCATCCGATTGGATGAAGAACATTGTAGCCATTCATAGTCTTAAACCTCGCAACAACATCCCCAATTGAATAGTTTCTTACATGCCCCATATGCAATTTACCTGAAGGATATGGAAACATCTCAAGGCAATAATACTTCTCTTTATCAAAATTTTCATCAACCTTGAATGCTTTTTCTTCTTGCCATTTTTTTTGCCATTTTTCTTCAATTTCATTAAAATTATATTTTGTCATGGATTTGCCTCCTTCAACTTATTTTTCCCATGTGTGGAAAGTATTCTAATATAATGGGTATTTAGGTATAAAAAAAACGGTACCCAAAATTAACTGCCCCTAACTATATAGGGACGAGATTCTTCCCGCGGTACCACCCTATTTGACACTATGTCCACTTATATGGTTTTTTAAAGGTAACCAACCTAATATCTACCTAGATTATTCATAGAAAACTTAAAACTAAAATAATATTTTCAAACTTTCTATAACTAATCTGGGCTAAGGCAAGTTCAAAAGCTATCTATATCGATTCCCACCAACCATCGACTCTCTGAAGGCTATACACTTAAAAAGCCCTATAGTATTGGGCCCTTTTATATTGTCTAAATTCACTTAGTGAAATGACCTAAATTAACCTTTAATTAAAATAACTATCTACTACTCCTATATTTAAACTCTATTAAGTTGTGTTATCAATAATTGTAATAATTTTATCTTTCAATGTCAATATCTAATTCAATATATTTTGAACCTTTCCAAATTCTTTCTATATCATAAAAGCTTCTTTCATCTTCTGTAAATATATGAACAACTATATCCATGTAATCTAATAAAATCCAGTTTCCCTCATTATGACCTTCTTTATGATTTATAATTTCACCGATTTTACTTAATTGCTTTTCAACTTCATCAGCTAGAGCAGTTGTATGCCTTATTGAAGTTCCTGTTGCAATTACAAAATAATCTGCGAAGCCCGATATATCAGAAACATCAAGCAATACTATATCTTTTCCCTTTTTACCATCTAAAATTTTACAGATATTCAAAGCCAGCTCTTTTTCTTTTTTTGTCATCTAATATCCTCCCTTATATGTAGAACCAGGCCTAATTTATCTACCCTAAGAATACATTATACCCTAAGAAGGTCAAGTATAACAGATAAATTAAAAGCAATATACTCCCAGTGGTTCTTTTTAGCTTTCTATTGTATATCCCAGAACCAACTAATATCAGCATAAGTAATAATGACACTGGCAAATCAACATAAAGAGTATGGGGAATATCTTTGAATATTCTTCCAAATACAACTATATCTCTTTTACTGATAACGAGGCCATATTTTGTTGTAAAAGATGCTGTTCCCAGTATCATCGTACTATTTAATATATTTGCCCCTATTATATTGCCTACAGAAATTCCCTCGTGGCCCTTTACTATAGCAGTAATACTGGTTGTTAGTTCCGGCAAAGATGTTCCTAGGGCTATTAGGGTCAAACTTATGATTTGCTCAGGAACATTAAAGAACAGTGCTATTGTTCTTCCATTTTTTACTAAAAGTTGGGCTCCGATAATGATAAAAATAGCCCCCAGTCCAAATTTAGAAATATTAGTTAAAATAGCTTTAGACTTAACCCTTCCCTCGACTTTTTTATTTTCGACTAGTATATTGCTCCCCTTAAACTGCTTAAGATTTAATTGGATAAATATGAGTAAAACTACAAGTAAAATAGCTCCTTCGCTTTTTGACAATATTGTATCACTACTAAAAATTAATAATAGTATAGTTGAAATTATCATAAGTATACCTTTTTCACTAAAGAGCTTCCTATTTATATCTCCAGGTGCAAAAAGTACTGATGTAGAAAGTATTAATCCTATATTGCAGATTGTTGATCCCACAGCATTACCTATGGCCATATCCGGTGAGCCTTGAGCTGAAGCAAAAACAGAAACAAATAGCTCAGGTAAAGTTGTAGCTAAACTAACTATTGTTGCCCCTATTATAATAGTGGGTATCCCCGTGATGGTGGCAAACCAAACTGAAGCATCCACAAATAAATCTCCACCCTTAATTATTATAACAAGCCCAACCAAAAATAGTATAAAGGGAATATAAATCACAGCTGAATTCCTCCATTATCTCTTATTACTTCAATCTATTTGAATTGAAAAAATTTAAGAAATCATACTATATTATATTCATTTAACCTTTAAATTATTTAAAATCAAACTATTCCTAGCAAAAATACTATTGATATGTAAAAGTAGACCCCTGGAAATCACATGATTAATCGAATTATTTAAAGCCATTAGTGTGGCTTTATCCAAATCCTCTAAAGCTATTCCCCTTATATCTTCAACCCCAGGAAACTTTCTGTTTGGCTCTATATAGTCAGCTACGTAAATAACTTTTTCTATATCTGTCATGTTTCTTCTACCAACGGTATGATATCTTATTGCATTTAATATATCCATATCTTCTATATCTAGCTCTCTTTTAACAAGTTCAGCTCCAATTAGCCCATGGGCCAAATCAATTTGCTTATCCATGACATCATCTATTTCTATCTGAAATTTTGCTACATAATGTCTAGCCTCATTTTCAGATAGATACTTTGCATAATCATGCAGTATTCCAGCCACTGCGGCTTTATACTTACATACATTAAATATTTCAGCCAGCTTAACTGCTGTGTCGCAAACTCCTACAGAATGAATATATCTTTTCTCTGGTAATTTATCTCTTAATATACCCTTTAATAATTCTATATCCTTCAACTTTTACACCTCTAAACATAAATAATAATTTGTATATAGAAATCCCAATAAATCTTTTGCATTTTGTTTCTTAGAATAGACCATAAATATCCCATATTTTAAAAAACAAAATATAAATTTATTAGTGGGTTCTATATAGATTATTCTTATATATATAATATTCAACAGATTCAGGTAAGATATATTTTATACTCTTACCTTCTTTAATTCTTTGCCTTATATCTGTAGATGAAATTGCAAGTGCAGGTACAGAAGTTAATATTATATTCCCATTATATTTTTTATTTAGGTATTCAATTTTCTTTTTAACTTGATATTCATCAATTCCTGGTCTGCCCGCAGCAATAAAATTACATATGCTCAAAAGCTCTTTAACATTTTTCCATGTTTCAAGCTCATATATTGCGTCGGCACCAGTAATAAAATACAACTGAGCATCACAATCAACAGCTTCTTTGAATTTTTTTATAGTATCCACAGTATATGATGTCCCATGGTTCTCGATCTCAATTTTTGACATCTCAAAGTAGGGATTAGTTATGGTAGCTAATAATGTCATGAAATACCTATGTCCGCTATTAGTTATATTTTCTTCCTCTTTATGGGGTGGAGTCCCCACGGGAATAAAATATACCATATCTAAATCAAATCGTGTTCTTACTTGTTCTGCTAATACGAGGTGTCCATAATGAATTGGGTCAAATGTTCCACCCATCAATCCAATCTTTTTCATTTCTTCCTCCGGGCTTTTAGGCTATTTTTCACCTTATTTATAGATAAATAACATTAAGACTTAAAATATATTTCAGAGAAAATAATGAGTGCTTATACATTTTTTCTTTAAAATATATTAAACCTTAAAGTTGTTTAATATACTATAGATATTCCAGTTAAACAGTTAATTTATACACATCAAAAATCCTTAGAATCATCGGATATTTTGAGATGTATAAATTAAGTTTAACTTTGGGAAATCTATATAGATATTCCAGTTAAACAGTTAATTTATAC